>NZ_JBZQEK010000117.1:0-4861 GCF_058719085.1 Candidatus Benthicola sp. | reverse complement strand
CCGGGCCTCACGCGATGTCTCCTTCCTCTTCACGCCCAGACGTCCCATCAGAACCGTGTCGAGCACGTCGATCGGAAAGCCTGCATCGAACCGGGCGTACTGGGGCACGTAGCCGATCATTCCCCGACGCTCGGAGGGAGCACGACCGAACACCTCCACCGTCCCCCGATCCGGTCGGAGCAGGCCGAGAATGATCTTGAGGAGGGTCGTCTTCCCTCCTCCGTTTGGCCCGATGATCCCGAGGAAGTCCCCTTCCCCGAGCTCGAGGCTGACCGACTCGAGCACCGGAGTCGCGCCGTAGGAGTAGTGGACGTCGACGAGCCGAATCGGTGGCGCGTTCATGGCCGCACCTGCTCCGCCAGGATCTCGATCGCCCGGCCGTACGCCGAAGCCCAGTCGCGGGCCAGCGGATCCAGGACCACCGTGCGTCCACCCAGCTCGGATGCCACGAGCTTCGCGGGGTCCGCAGCAAACTCCGGTTGAACCAGGACGTCCCTGAGCCCCAGTCCACGAGCCCGACGCACGATGCCGGCGAGCTGCGCCGGGCCCGCGTCACCGCTGCCGTGCTCCAGGATGGAAATCTGCTGAAGATCGTACCTGGCGGCGACATACCCCCAGGCCGGGTGAAGAACCAGGAAGCTGCCGCCACGGCGTGGTGAGAGGGCGCGATCGGCTTCGGACTCGAGGTCATCCACCGTGGCCAGGAACGACGCGAGAGATCGGGCCACGGAGTCCGACGCTTCCGGACGGGCCTCCTGGACCGCGGCCGCCACCCGCCGCGCCGTGCTCCTCACGCAGTCCAGGTCCAGCCACACGTGCGGATCATCCGGGATCAGAGGGCACCCCTCCGCGGCCGGGATCACCTCTCCACCGTCCCCGACCTGCAGGCCCGAGAGCCAGGTTGCCTCCCAGGCGAACGCGGGGTGGCCCACCGATACGTACAGATCCGCCCTGACCGCGGCCCGGACGCTCGTGATCGAAGGCTCGTAGGACACGGGGCTGGCGCCGGCCGGGATCAGCACCGTGACGTTCGCGAGACCGGGCGCGACGCGATTCACGAGGTCGGCGAGCGGAGCGACCGTCACGGCGACGTCGAGTCGCTCATCCGGCGTCTCAGCGGCGCATGCACTCAGCGAGATCGGCCCCGTCATCGTCGCCACGATGGCCAGGGATCGCGCCGCGGCACGGGCTCCCTTACAATGGCGCGGTCGCGCCGCAGTCGACACCTGCCAGAACACAGGACGATTCATCGGATGAACCATACCACTTCCGCGCCCGGCGCGCGCCCTCGACGTTCGGTGCCGCGGCCACTTTCCTGTACGCACCGCCGCAGAACCTTCCGTGTGCCGCTCCGACACCCCATGCGCCTGCTCCTGGTCCTCCTGGTCGCCACGATCTCCGCGGGCTGCGAGACCGGTGACCGAACGAGCGCGACCGGGGGTGAGCCCGGCCGCCCCATCGTCATTCTCGTTTCCTTCGACGGCTTCCGGTGGGATTACCCGGACCGCGGGGTCAGTCCCAATCTGGAAGCGCTTCAGCGACGCGGGGTGAGGGCCGAGGGATTGATTCCGTCGTTTCCCACGAAGACGTTTCCCAACCACTACACGCTCGTCACCGGTCTGACGCCCGGACATCACGGCATCGTGGCGAACACGATGTACGATCCCGCTCTCGATCGGACCTTCTCCCTGGCCGATCGCGACGAAGTGCAGAGCTCCGACTGGTGGGGGGGCGTCCCGGTCTGGGTCACCGCCGAGCGCGCCGGCTGTCGGACCGCGCCCTTCTTCTGGCCCGGCTCCGAAGCGAGGATCGACGGGGTCGCACCGACGTACTGGCACCCGTGGACGGCGTCGGTCACCCACGTCGAGCGGGTGCGCTGGGTCCTCGAGAAGCTGGACCTGCCGCCCGCCGAGCGACCCTGTTTCCTCACCCTGTACTTCGACGACACGGACATCGAAGGACACACCGCCGGACCGGAATCGGAAGAGATTCTCGACGCCATCCTCCGGGTGGATGCGGACCTCGGCCTCCTGATGCACGGTCTCACGCAACGCGGGCTCGCGGACAGCGTGAACGTCATCGTCGTTTCAGACCACGGGATGAGTGCGACGAGCCGGGAGCGGGTGATCTTCGTGGATGACTACATCGACCTCCAGACGGCCAACCCCGTGGACTGGAACCCCGTCCTGGCCCTGTGGCCGGACTCGGCCGCAGTCATGACCGTGTATGAATCGCTCCGCGACGCTCACCCGCATCTCACGGTATTCCTGCGCGATTCCATACCCGAACGCTTCCAGTACGGGATCGGACCGAGGATCCCGCCCATCCTCGGGGTGGCCGATGGCGGCTGGACCATCTCGACCCGGCCCTACTTCGAGTCCGCGCCCGACGCGCCCTCGGCAGGAAACCACGGATACGATCCCCAGACACGGGACATGTGGGGCGTGTTCGTCGCGACCGGACCGGCCTTCGCACAGGCTCTCGAGGTTCCGGCGATCCGCAACGTCGACGTCTATCCGCTGCTCATGCACATCCTCGGCCTCCCCGAATCCCCGAACGACGGAGACCTCGGAGACGTCGAAGGCGTACTCGCTCGCTGACCCGCAAAAAAAGGGGGGCGCCCGCTGGAGCGCCCCCCTTCCGTAACCGGCTCTGTCGTCTGGAGCTTCAGCTCACCTTGACCACGTTCTTGGCCTTCGGGCCGCGGCCCTCTTCGGCGAGATCGAACTCGACTACATCGCCCTCGTCCAGGGTCTTGAACCCCTCGGACTGGATCTCCGAGAAGTGAACAAAGGCATCGCGTGCCCCGTCATCGAACGACACGAAGCCGAAGCCCTTGTCATTGTTGAACCACTTCACGGTACCCGTAAGTCGCGACATGCTACGCTCCTGCTGAGTGATACTCCCCCCCGATGACCGACCCGGGCGGGGCCGACACCGGCTACTGATGCTTCCGGCACCTGGTCGTGCAGCGCACCGAATGCGCGCAAAGATAAGCCGCGATCCCTTTCTGTCAACGTCACTTGTGACAGGACTTCGCGGACGAGTCGTTCAGAGGCCCAGCCGGTACCCGACCATGAGCGCGAGGATGCGGTTCTTGTAGTCCAGGTCGGACTCGGAATCGTCGAGCGACTGCAGCCCCACCACGCCCCTTCCGTCGATCACGAGCCAGCCGGAGCCGAGGGGCACCTCCACGTCCAGTCCGAACGCGACGCCAAAGTCGACCGACCGCGTCGGCAGGCCGGCCTCCCCGCAGTCGACCGGCTGCGACTGTCCGTCGGGAAACGCATCGTAGGAGCAGCTCAACTCGAAGTCGAAGCTGGGACCGACGAAGACCTCGGGACGCGTTCCGCCCTCGGTGAAGGCGAACTTGAGAAGCACGGGGACCTCGAGGTAATCGACATCGAAGACGTCCTCGGGATCGGACGGATCGCTGTCGTTGTTCTCCCGCCCGCCCTTCTGAGCGTACAGCGCATCCAGTTGCACGGACCAGCGGCCGGCGAAGCGGAAGACGGAGGAAGCGCCTCCGATGAACCCGATTCGATCGTGCGGGGCGAAGACGTCCGCTCCCGCCTGGTCCGCCACGTCGGCGCCCGCGAGGACCCCGAGCGACCAGGGGCCTTCCTGGGCACCGGCGCGTCCGGCCAGAACGGCGAAGGCGATCATGACGATCGCGAGCACTCGAGGCGTCAAGCGACCCTCGCTTTCGTGGGTTTCGACCGGACCCCGCCGGTCCGGTCGTCGCCCAAGATCACGTGCGGTCGGAGCGGTCAGCAAGTGTTGCGGACGCCCTACACACGGACCGGACCGTCGTGTCGCTCACCCCTGCGGCGTGAGCTCCCAGAGCACGTTGATGATCTTCCACTCCCCGTTCCACCGGGACACCTGCAGGTAGTCGATCCACATGCCGGCGTCGATCCGGACCGCGGCCATGTTGTTGTAGATGTCGAGGATCGTCACGTCCTCCTTCTTCGCCGCCTCCGGGATGCGGCTGCCGGCGCCCCTTCCCGTCGCATCGATCAGCTGCTCGGCCGTCATGTTCTGAAGCTGGCTGTCCGGCCCCGCCGGATCGCGCACGATCCGCTTCGCGAGATCCGGATGCAGGGCCCGCTCCATTCGCGCCGCGTCGCTGGTGTAGAAGCCATCGATGTAGTCGAGCGCCGTGGCGACGATGGCGGACGAGTCGGCGGCCGTTTGCGCCGCAGCCGGCCGCGCGATGACTGCACCTGAGATCGCGGCCAGCGCGATCGCCGTATGGGTCACTCTCCGCATCTTCTTCCCCCTCCGTGACGAGTACGCCGAATTCCGAACACCGGTACGACTCATACAGAGAACACGCATCACGTGGCCGTCGCTGGGAGACCCGGAATCGCTTGCTGCAGATGGGATCAGAGGTTTCGCTGTCCGAAGTAGATCAGCAGGAAGACCGTGAGGAGAAACATCTGGTAGAGGAAGTGACCGATGCGGTCCGGCCTGGCCGGATACCAGCGCACGGAGGCCCACGCCATCAGCACAACCCAGATTCCGACGTAGACGATCGCAAGCATGCCCATGACTTCAAGGTGCTCGCCCGCGTCACGGCGCCGTCACCGTCAAGCATGACGTTTCTGCAAGAACCGTCGCCTAGTCCTGAATCAGCGCATCCACACACAGGGCGTAGCTCTCCACGTCCACTCCCCCCATCCCGTTCGTATTCTCGGCCCTCACCGTCCAACCCCACCCTTCGATCTCTGGATTCGCGTTCGGATGACTCGCCGTGACTCTCGCGCCCTGATAGCGGCTACCGCCTCCGCCGGCGTGCCGCCGCAGGCACTCGAGCCAACGGCGAAACCACCGGGCGTTGGATGGGGCTAAGACGCGG
>NZ_JBZQEK010000116.1:0-16911 GCF_058719085.1 Candidatus Benthicola sp. | reverse complement strand
CTGGCGGCCTGTACCGGCTTCGAGTGGGATGCCGGCAACGTCGACAAGAACTGGGACCGCCACCAGGTCTCGGCAGCAGAGTGTGAGCAGGTCTTCTTCCAACGTCCCGTACTGATTGCGGCAGACACGAGGCACTCCCAGACCGAGCCGCGGTTTGCAGCTCTTGGTCACACGGCCGCCGGCAGGCTCCTCAGCATCGTGTTCACGATCCGAGGAACTCTGATTCGAGTGATTTCGGCGCGACCCATGAGTCGTCGCGAGCGGAGGTTGTATGAGCGCGCGTAAAAAGAAGCCCGTAGTGAAGGAGAGCATGCCCAAGTTCCGCACCGAAGATGAAGAGCGGGACTTCTGGGCAGAGCACGACGTGGTCGACTTCTTCGATTGGGAGAAGTCGGTCTCTGGCTCGTTCCCCGCGCTCAAGCCGTCCACTCAGACGATTTCGCTGCGTTTGCCCAAGGCCCTGCTCGAGGAGCTGAAGACGCTCGCAAACGAAAGGGACGTTCCCTACCAGAGTCTGCTGAAGGTCTTTCTGGCAGAGCGCGTCGCCCGAGAGCGAGGCCGAAAGCGAAGTCGGGCGAAGGCTGACGTCTAACCTGCGCCTGGATCTGACGCGGTGAGGAAACGAAGCGATCAAACAGAGAAGGCGCGCAGCTCAGGAGCCGACCGTTAGGCGGCAAAGGAAGGTGCTGTGAGGAATCCGGACCCACGATGGGCCACCGTCACTTCACTCGTCTTCTTCTGTATCCTGGCTCCCTCTATGAAGGCCCAGGAACCATCCGAGTCAATTGCGGTCGCCGATCCGCTCATCTACACGGTCGTCTACTCGGATTCCCTAGGACTCTCACATTTTGCCGATCTACATGTCGACTTCGAACTAGTCGATTACGCTCCACCGGCGCCGCCGATCTCGGTGTCGGAAGTGACGGAGGCTGATGGCCTCGTCTTCATATCGAGTCCGGGGGGGTGGTATGGCGATTGGCACCCGGCGCCGCGTCGGCAGATGATCTTCTGTTTGTCCGGCAAGCTGGAGGTCGAGGTGTCAGACGGAGAAGTCCGTCGCTTTGGGCCGGGAGCAGTCATTCTCGTTGAGGACACGAGCGGTCAAGGGCACGTGACACGCGTCGTAGGCGAGGATCGAGCGTATCTTCTCGCGGCCCCAACTCCAAGACCATTCGGGAAGCGACCTGCCCCCTAACACGCGCCTGGAGCTGACGCGGTGAAGATCGAAAGCAAACAAACAGAGTCAGCGCGCAGCTCAGGCGCTGACCGTTAGATAGCGACAGGATCCTTAACGCTTGACGTTATTAACGCGTCACGTTATTATTCTTCGTGATCAAGAGCTTCCGTGACCGCGACACCGAGCGTCTGTTCCAGCGCCGCCCCGTGCGGAAGCTGGGTTCCGACATGCAGAAGGTCGCGCTCCGCAAGCTCCGTATGCTGGACGCAGCGACGGTACTCGATGACCTGCGACTACCTCCAGGCAACCGCTTGGAGAAGCTCAAGGGAGACCGGGCCGGCCAGCACAGCATTCGGATCAACCAGCAGTGGCGGATCTGTTTTCGCTGGCGGTCGGGAGACGCATACGACGTCGAGATCGTCGATTACCACTAGGAGGACCTGATGCCGGCCAAGAAGCTACCGCCTGTCCACCCTGGCGAGGTGTTGCTCGAGGAGTTCCTCGAGCCGATGGAGATCAGCCAGTACCGACTGGCCAAGGACATCAGTGTGCCTCCCCGCCGGATCAACGAGATCGTGCACGGAAAGCGCAGCATCACTGCGGATACCGCCCTGCGCCTGTCCCGGTATTTCGGCACCTCCGAGAAGTTCTGGCTCAATCTCCAGACCGGATACGACCTCGAGGTAGAGCGTGACCGCCTCGGCGACCGACTCGAGGAAGAGGTTCTACGGCGCGCTGTCTAACACACGCCCGGAGCTGGCTCGGCGAGAATACAAAGCACACGAACACAGTCGGCGCGCAGCTCAGGCGCCGACCGTTAGGCAGCATCATCAAATCAACGACGCGCAGGAGGTGTCTCCGATGCGGATCATGGTCGCGGTGTTGCTGCTGACCCTGCTTCCGCCTGCGACGGGTTTGGCGCAGGCACCTGCCGATAGTGCGGCCATCCACGAAACGGTCTTGGACTATGTGGACGGCTGGTGGACCGGCGATGCCGAACGAATGGCAGGCAGCCTACACCCGGATCTCGTGAAACGAATTGTCGTGATACACGAGGTCACCGGACGGAGCCTCCTGAACTCGATCACCAAGAGCGATATGGTCGAGTACACACGCGCGGGAGGTGGCAGCGCGGAGATTGAGCAGAAGGGCGAAGTCGAAGTACAAATCGTGTCTATTGAGGGTGGGATCGCGAATGTCATGGCCACGTCGGCTCGCTACGTCGACTACCTCCACGTGGCGAAGTGGAACGACCGCTGGCTGATTGTGAACGTGCTTTGGGCGCCGCGCTCGTTCAGGCGCTGACCGTTAGACGAATGAACCGGAGACCCGCATGAGGCTCATTCTTCGCCGAATCCGAGGTGCACTCGGCAACGCCCTTGTCTGGGGAGTTGGGTGGTTCTTCGCCGGGTGTGCCCTCTTTCTAGGGTTCACCTTGTTCGACCGTTATTCGACGGAACTGTCCTGGCGACTCGTACGGTTCATGCTGCAGGCTGGGTTTGGGACTGGGGTAGCCGGGGCCGTGACGGGAGGGCTCTTCTCAGCATTCGTGGCGGCGAACTTCCGGAACAAGAAGCTCCGTGATGTCAGTGCCGCCAGGTTTGCGCTGGGCGGCACTCTCGTAACCACGCTGGTAGTAGTTTCCGTAACCTATGCGTTCAGCTTGTTTTCCGACTGGCCCTTCTTTCTGCGGGACCTGGTGCAGCCCTTGCTGACGTTCGTTCCGGTCGGCGCGATCACTGCTTTCGGATCGATCAAACTTGCCCAGAGGGGACTCCCGGCGCCCGAGGATTCTGCTCGGCTGGGAGGTCGCCCTGAGAAGTACACTCCGATGCCGAGGCAGCCCAATGTATAACCCTCGCATGGAGCTGACGGCGGGCGTAACCACCCGGCTTCGGGCGTCAAATACTCTGTAAGGAGTTGCTGTTCGGCTGAATCATCGGCGCGCAGCCCAAGTTCTTCGGAACCACGCCGGGCTTCTGGATGAACCTGCAGCGGCGCTGGAATCTCTATCCACGCTGCGCTCGGCGAGAGGTGACACGCGCCGTCCGACGCGGGACGGAGCGGCATGGCGCGCGGTGTTCGCGGCACCCATTTTGACCACGTTGTACCAAGCCCAGAAGGTTGCCGGCCAAGGTGTCGAATCCGAGAAGTGCCCCCGTGAGATTCCAGCCTTCCGAGTAAGGAGAGCCACAATGAGTCGCGCGTTACTTCGATCGATAGCCTCGATCCCTTTGATCTTCTTCGCCATGCCCGGTCTTTGCGCCGCTCAGGCGACCACCGACATCCCCGTGGAGATCACCACGCAGGACAAGCTCGAGACCCGCATCGGAAAGCTCGAGTTCAAAGACGGCGTGCCGACGGCGAAGACCGCCCAGATGGTCCGCGACAACCTCTACTTTATCCGCGCCGTGAACGCGTACAACAACAGCTTCCGCGGGGCGTCGGCCTACGCGATCGCGGAGGGGTTCCGGAGCATCGGCGCAGAGGAAAACACGCTCGTCCTGTTTCCGACGTTGATGGACAGCCGGTCCCTCTTCCTCACCGGCAACACCGACACGGTGTATTACGTGTGCGTCATCGATCTGTCCGACGGGCCCATGGTGATCGAGCAGCCGGCCAACGGCCTCGGCACGATCAACGACATGTGGTTCTCGTGGATCATCGATATCGGCCGGCCGGGCCCCGATCGCGGAATGGGCGGCAAGTACCTGATCGTGCCACCGGGATACGCCGGACCGCTGCCCGAGGGTGGGTACTTCATCGCGCACTCCAGGACGAAGCGCGTGCTCTATGCGGCCCGCGCTTTTCTCGTGGACGGCGACCCCGCACCGGCCGTCGAGAACATCAAGCGGAACTTCAAGCTCTATCCGTATACACCGGGTGGTTTCGGCACCAGCATCGCCACGGCGCTCGAGGGCGAAGTCCGGCTGGGCCAGGACCCGCCGGTCCCCGAGACGAAGATCGTCGAAGCCAGCGGAAAGGCGTTCAACACGATTCCGCCCAGCGACTTCGGCTATTTCGAAATGATCAACGAGAACGTACAGCGGGAACCACCGACCAGTTACGACCCGGAGCTCGCCGGACAGCTGGCCGCTATCGGCATCGTGCACGGCAAGCCGTTCCAGCCCGACGCACGGATGAAGGAGATCCTCACGGAAGCCGCGTCGTTCGGAAGCGCGACCGGCCGTACGCTCAACTGGCGCTATGCGACTCTGCATCCGGAATGGTCGTACTACCCGAACTCCATGTGGGGTACGATGCTATGGGAAGGCGGCGCGTTCTTCGAGACCCCGCCCCCGGCGTTCGAGGATGGCATGTTCAAGCCGTATCCGCCGACCGGGGCACGGACGCTGGATTCGCGCACCGCGTTCTACTACGCATACACGCTCGACTCGCCGGGCATGATCATGAACATCCCGGGTGTCGGTTCGCAGTACCTGATGGGCTTCCTGGACTCCGACGGCAATCAGTTCGACGGCAGCAAGACGTACAAGGTCACACTGCCCAAGGACATACCGGCACGCGCCTTCTGGTCGCTCACCCTGTACGACAACCAATCGCGTTCGATGCTCCAGACTCCGCAGCTCTACCCGCGGGCCGGGAGCCAGGCCTATCCGTCGCCGGCGGCGTCCGCCGCGGCCGACGGCTCGACGACCATATACTTCAGTCCGACGCAGCCTGAGGGCGTTGCCCGTGGCAACTGGATCCAGACGGACCCGAGCAAGGGATGGTTCGTGATCCTCCGACTCTACAGTCCGCTGCCATCGTTCTTCGACAAGACATGGCGGCCGAGCGAGATCGAACGGGTCCGGTGAATCGGCCCGCCTGACGACGGCATGGGCGGACCGGCAGCGCGGGCCGGTTCGCCCTTTGCCGCGCTGCTTGGGCGCTGACCGATAGAGAGACGCTGACTACCGGCGCTCTGAGAACTGGAGTTCGTAACGGCGCACGCGCTGAACGCCCAGGTCGTCACGGGCGACCGCCCACATCGTATCCGCCCGCAGCACGGGCGGTACCCGCCAGTCCAGGTCCCTCGGCATGACCACACTGCCCAGGTAGCTCCCATCAGGCTCGAATGCGTCGGCAAGCCGCTCCTGGCGCCACCGAATCTCCGTATCGTACGGATCGTCGGGGTCGTAGTCCGGGTCCTCGGTCTCGTAGGCCTCGCCGTCTCGAAGGACCCAGATCCTGCCACCCGTTCCGGTGACGATCCCGGAGAAGTAGGGCTTGCTGTCAGGGATGCCCGGACCGCTCCAGCGCCAGCTCCGGTCGAGCCAGCGCATCGTGTTCAAAACGCGCAGTTCCTCTTGCTCTCGTTCCTCGGACGTCACGGGAAGAGGTGCCACCTCGCGCTCGATGCGGAGTGGCACCGAGTCTCGATGGAGCGTCAGCGCGTACGCGTCACCCGCGCCGTGGACTACGAATCCGTCCGGGTGCCAGGCCCAGTGCTCTGTGGCCGCGAAAGGCAGATCGATCTCCGATGCGTTTCCCCCGACTCGAGCCACGAAGCGGTGCGCTCGCCGCCCGAGGTCTGGAATGGAGAGCGTGTCGATCACAGCTCCGTCCGGGCCGATCCTCACCAGGCCGATACGCCATTCCGAAAGCGGGTCGCCGGGGTTCACGAGGTCCGGATTGATGAGGGTGTCCCCCGTCGTTCCCATCGCTCGCCGGTTGATATACTGGCCGGTGATGACCCGCCAGCTGGCCGATGGGGTCCCGTCAGAGAGAAACACTTGAAGACGAGCATTGCCACGGTCGCGCACGACGACTCGCCCGTCCGGGAGTACCGCCATTCCTGCGTCCGGGCTTTCCAGTTCCCCCGGGCCCTGGCCCTTCCGGCCCCAGGACTCGATGTACGCTCCGTCACCGCTGAAGACTCGAATGGCCGGCACCTGTCGGTCCACGATGAGCAGGCGACCGTCGGATTGAACCGCAATGGAGGCCACTCGCCCGAAGGAGGTCTCCGGCGGCCCGTCGAGTTCACCGATGCTGACGGTCGTCTTCCAGGTCGGCTCCGACGCCCACCCGGCGCCATGAAGAGTGCGTACGACGAGAGTGTCTCCCCGCATCGCACGAACCACGTCAGCGTCGCCCGCGGGCGGATCACCGCTGCAGCCGGTCAGAACCAGTAGCGACAGGACCAGACGTTTCATGACAACCCTGGTGTGGGGAGCAGCGGGTAGACGTGATCACGACTACCGACCGGAGACGCCGTATGTTCCGTGCACACCCGACGGGAACTGGGCCGCTGCAGGCCACGACCTTTCTTGCGCGGCGCGACGCCGTCCCCTCAACTTCCCGCGTCGAAGGTTGGCCCCGCCTGGATCTCCCGATGAGGTACCGTGCGAAGATTCTGGTCCGAGCTGAAACGTAGAGGCGTAATCCGCGTCGTCGTCGCGTACGTCGTCGTGGGTGTCGGGGTCGGCGGAGCCGCTGAGGTCTTTCTCCCCAACCTCGGCGCACCGGACTGGGCCCTCTCCACGGTGCTCGCCATCATCGTCCTCGGCCTTCCGGTCGCGGCCGTGATGTCGTGGGCCTTCGACCTCACTCCAGACCGCGGGCCGTCCGTCGTATCGGCGGCAACCGGTCCCGACGCGGCTCCGATCCTGACCTCCGGACCGGGCACGACGGGCGCAGGAGCGCCGAACACGCCGCCCTCGCCCAAGTCGATCGTGGTTCTCCCCTTCACGAACCTGAGCGCCGACCCGGGAAACGAGTACTTCAGCGACGGCGTGACGGAGGACATCCTCACGTACCTCGCCCGGGTCCAGGATCTGCACGTCATCTCGAGGACGTCCGCGATGGCGTTCAAGGGTTCCTCGGCGACCCTCCGCGAGATCGCGGCCGAGCTCGGCGTCGCGACCGTGCTCGAGGGCTCGGTCCGACGGGTCGAGGACCGCGTCCGAGTCACGGCCCAGCTGATCGACGCGGCGACGGATCGCCACATCTGGGCAGAGCAGTATGACCGCGCCCTCGACGACATCTTCGCGGTTCAGAGCGACGTCGCCGAGGAAATCGCGAACGCGCTTCACGCCCGGCTCTCTCCCCAGGAACTGTCCGGTCTCCGCGACGTGCCCACCTCGGACATGGAGACCTACGAGCTCTACGTGAAGGGACGGCAGGCGGTCTGGACGATTCAGCCCCAGGAGATCCGTCGCGGCGTGTCACTGCTCGAAGCCGCGACCGAGCGGGATCCCGAACTCGCGGGAGCGCGCGCGACCCTCGCCTTCGGGTATCTGATCGCGGCGTACTGGGCGGGGGCCGAGCCTCGAAGGGCGTGGGCGAGGGCCTTCACGGCGGCGAAACAGGCCCTCGAACTGGACCCGAGAAATCCGACGGCATGGGGAGCCCTCGGTGCTGCCCAGGGGCACCAGGACTTCGACTGGGACGGCTCGGCGGAGTCGATGAAGAAGTCGACCGAGTTCGGTCCGAACGATCGCGACGCGCACTTCTTCCGAGGGGTGAACTTCCTCACGAAGGGCTGCTATGCCGAAGCAGCGGTCTTTTATCAGCGAGCCGCCGAGCTCGACCCGCTCGATCCCCTCATGGCCTCGCACCGTGCGACCGCGCTCTGGTGTGGCGGCGACGTCGTCGCAGCCGAGAAGATCTTCAGCCGGGTGCTCACCGATTACCCGAACTTCGCGGACGCCCACGGACTCCGAGCCCTCGGCCTCTCCCGGGACGGGCGCTGGGAGGAGTTTGCCGCGGCGAATCACCGCGGCGCCCAGCTGACCGGAATGCACCCGATCTACAGGGCCCGCGAAGCGCTCGGCCTCCGAAGAGCCGGGCGGATCGACGAGGCGCAGGAGATCGTCGCCGAAGTGCGCGAAGCCGATCTCTCTACCCTCTCGAACGTCCGCGCGGTGGCCGCGCTGGCGGCCGGCGAGGACGACCTGGCGCTCGAGGAGCTCTCGGTGGCGATCGAGGAACGTCAGCCGATGCCGATGTGGATGCGCATCGGGAAGTTCTTCGACGAGTCGGACCCGCGGGTTCGGGAGTGCTTCGCTCCTCTGTGGCACGGGCGATGGGGTGAGGGCTGACCGACCTCATCGAGGGTCGAAACCCGCTATCTCTTCGGCAAGAGTGGCGCCCTGGCAGTGAGTGAGCCGCATGATAGAGTGGAGTCAGGTGGATCACATAGGCCTGAGGTTTCGGAACGAGAGAGCCAGATGGAGAGGTCGTCGTCGGCTATGGCGCATTGGGCAAGCCTGACCGCGTTCTACGCCCTCCATGCGTGCGTGCTCCTGGTGTGTGGATGGGACCGGGGATGGTGGCAGGCGTGGGCCTATTCTCTCCTCTTCGTCTGTTCAGGAATCGGCTGGCGACTCCGAGCCGAGCGGCGGCATCCGGGACTGATGGCGGAACGGGCGCAGCTCTCGAGGGCTCCGGGCATCAAGTCCTGGGACCGAATCCTGGCCCCCATGATGGCGCTGAGCTTAGGCTTGCCCCTGTTCGTCGTGGCGGGGCTGGACCACCGCTTCGGGTGGTCGCCGCACTTCCCGAACGGGCTCAACATCCTCGGACTGATGCTGGCCGCGGTCGGCTACGGCTTTGCGGGGTGGGCGTTCCTGGAGAACCGCTTCTTCTCAGCAGTGGTGCGCATTCAGTCGGAACGTGGACACGTGGTGTGCGACACCGGCCCATACAGGATCGTCCGGCATCCGGGCTACGCCGGAAGCCTTCTTCCCCCGTTTGCCATGGTACTGGCATTGGACTCGGTCTGGACCCTGGTTCCGGCGACGGCCGCTGTCGTCATAGCCGTGGTGAGGACTGCCCTCGAAGACCGGACGCTGCAGCAGGAGCTCCCGGGGTACCGGGAATACGCCGGCCGCGTCCGCTACCGCTTGATTCCAGGGATCTACTGATCGATCGTGCCGGCAGTCGACGGGAGAACTCCCATTAGCCTGGAAGGGACCATGAAGGCACACCTCGTTCGATTCGTCGTTCCGAGTCGCTGCGGCATGCATTTGTAGGGCGAGCAGGCAGGCGAGTCTGACGAGACCTGTGTCACCCTCCTGCGCATTGTGCCGGGCGAGGAGAGCACGCAATGAAGGCTATCGTCCACGATACGTACGGCCCACCCGAGGTTCTGGAGCTCAGGGACATTCCGAAGCCGCGCATCGGGGATGAGGACGTGCTCATACGCGTCCACGCCGCCGGCCTGGATCCGAGCGTGTGGCACCTCATGACCGGTCTGCCGTACCTGGTGCGCCTGATGTTCGGTCTGCGCAAGCCGAGAACCCCTGTCCCGGGCTGGGATGTTGCGGGTGTCGTTGAGGAAGTGGGCAAGAGTGTGGAGGAGTTCCGGGCCGGCGATGAGGTGTTCGGATCCTGCAGAGGCTCTTTCGCCGAGTATGCGTCCGCCCGCGCAGACAGGCTCATGCTCAAGCCGGCCAATCTCACTCTGGAGCAGGCCGCCGCGATTACCGTTTCTGCCTCCACTGCGCTGCAGGCTCTGCGAAACGCCGGGAATGTGCAGTCAGGTCAGCACGTGCTGGTGATCGGCGCAGGAGGGGGCGTGGGCACCTTCGCGGTGCAGATCGCCAAGGCCTTCGGAGCGAAGGTCACTGGAGTCTGCAGCACTGCGAAGACCGACCTGGTTCGTTCGATCGGCGCTGACGAGGTGATCGATTACACCCGGGAGGATTTCGTCGAAGGACGTGAGCGCTACGATCTCATCCTCGACATGGCGGGCAATCGATCGGTCCCACACATGAAGCGCGTCCTCACGCCCCGGGGGACGCTCGTGGCCGTCGGCGGAGAAGGCGGCGGCCGGTGGTTCGGGGGCCTCGGAGAATCGCTCGTGTGGCTCGCCCTCTCCCCGTTCATGCGCAAGAAATACCGCCTGCTGATGGCAAACGTGTGCAAGGAAGATCTGCAGACCCTGAAAGAACTCATCGAAGCCGGTAACGTCAGGCCGGTCATCGACAGGACCTATCCCCTGAGCGAGGTGCCGGAGGCCATCCGATCCTGGGAGCGCGGCCACGCCCGGGGAAAGGTCGTGATCACGGTGTGAGAGGTAGAGGCCCTTGACCGGAGCGGAGCTGATCGAGGCCGTACGCGGATGGGCCGAGCGTCGCCCTGACATTCGGGCATTGGCGATCGTCGGCTCGCACGCGCGTGGCGAGGCCCGGCCGGACTCCGACCTCGATTTCATTCTGCTGGCACTAGAACCTGCTCGGTATCTTCGCCAGACTGGCTGGGTATCGAAGATCGGTAACGCACTGGACTCTTCACTGGAGGACTGGGGAAAGGTCCAGTCTCTACGCGTCAGATTTCGCGATGCTCCGGAGGTGGAGTTCAGTTTCGCTGGCCCGGAATGGGCCGCCCTTCCTCCTGACAGCGGCACCTCCAGGGTTATCCGCGGGGGGTGCCGCACGCTGATGGATCGCGACGGGTTGCTGGGCCAGGTCATAGCTGCTGTCGGGCTGGACTCCCGTTCGATGGCAAAGGGAGATTGAGGGTTATGGTGCGGTTCGAAGTGTTCGGTCGGAAGGTGGACATGAGACGACGAGATCGCCTGTACCTGCTGCCCGTTCTTCTGCTCGCAGGCGTCGGTGCCTGCGGCCTGGAATCCAAGTCAGACCAGGTTCAGGTCGACTTGGACCGACCGACCGTGATCGTCCTGCAACCCTACGTCGGACGACTGGTCACGGTGACGGGCAGGTTGAATGGAGATTCTCTTCGGCTTCTCTTCGACAGCGGCGGCGGCGAGACGCTGCTGGCACCCTGGGTCGCCGCCGACATTCCCTGCATGCCATCGGGCCGGAGCGTGGGTTTCCGCATGTCCGGCGAACGCGTGGAGTGGCCCCTGTGCCACGATGTTTCGCTGGATCTCGCCGGGCAGACCGTGGTCGATTCCGGGGTGGGGATCTGGGATGTCATGGCGATACTGCCGGACGGGCTGCCCAGATTGGATGGCATCATTTCCCTCGAGACGTTCAGGGATCGTCTTCTGATCCTGAGTCTCGCGGAGTCGAGGCTGGAGCTGCACACCGAGGTCACCTTTCGCGATCGGGTGCGCACGATGACCCCTGTGCCGATGCGCATCGCGAACGGCAACGACGGCAGCCAACTGACGGTATTCCTGGAGGGGCGACTGGCCGGTACCGACCGGAACGCGTGGCTTCTCCTCGACAGCGGCAATCTCGCGGAAACGCTTCTGGCCCCCCACGTGCGCAGCGACACTGCCGCCGCGAACGTGACCATCGTATTCTCGGACAGCCTCGCGGTGGCGGCTCCAGCTCGCAGGGCGGACATCATTTACGATGGGGCGCTGTCGGAGGCCTTCCTGCGGCAGCTGGTGATCGCGCTCGACCTGGGACGAGGGCAGGCGTGGGTCGCCCCCGCTCCCTGACACGCGAACGGTGGGCAATGCGTCATGAAGACCAAACCTGAACACGATGAACGAATCGCAAACATGACGTTTGCCTCCGTCTATCCGCATTACGTCGAGAAGGTCGAGAAGAAGGGACGCACGATCGAAGAGCTTCATCAGGTGATCGCATGGCTCACGGGATTCGGCGAAGCCGAACTGCAGGTCCAGATCGAGAATCGGGCCACGTTTCGGCAGTTCTTCTCAGAAGCCAGGCTCAACCCGAACGCAAGCCTGATCACGGGTGTGATCTGCGGATATCGCGTGGAAGAGATCGAAACCCCCTTGACCCAACAGGTGCGGTACCTGGACAAACTGGTGGATGAACTCGCGAGGGGCCGCAAGATGGAGAAGATCCTGCGGGCTACCTAGCTGGCACCGGAAAGGCGAGAGAGCCCGGGTGAGTGAGTTCGAGTTCATTTCGGTCCTGATCTCGATGGTCGTCGGTATCGGGATCGCCCAGCTCCTGCGAGGCGTGGCCCAGGCGGTGCACGAACGGAGACAGGCGCCGATCGACTCGGTCCATATGGTGTGGACCGCCGCGGTCTTCCTCAACCTCGTCCTGAACTGGTGGGTGCTGTTCTCCTGGCGTAGCCACGAGGTATGGAGCTTCACTCTCTTCCTGTCGCTCATCCTGTGGTCCGTGGCCCTTTACCTGCCCGTCGTATTCCTCTATCCACCCCAGAAGCCGCCAAGCGAAGGTTGGGCGGCCGTTTACGCGAGCAACCGCCCGTGGTTTCTGGGCGGGTTTGCCGCCTTCGCCGCCGCCGACGTCTGGGTCACGGCGCTCCGCGGAGGTTTGTTCGACCCCCCGTACTACATTCCTTTCGTCGGGCAATACTTCCTACTCTGGATGACGGGTGCGTTCATCGCCTCGCCGAGGTACCAGAAGTTCCTGGGCTGGTACACGCTGGTCAGCCTCGCCGTGTGGTCATTGGTCGTACGCAGGTTTCTGGTGTGAGCGCTGAGTGGCGGGCCGGGACCAAGTATCTGAAAGGCCGTTAGGAGGCTTCATGGCCATCAAGCGCATCTGGCACGGCTGGACCACGATCGAGAACGCAGAGGCGTACAGCGAAGTCCTGCTGGGCACGGTCATTCCGGGTATCGAGGCGAAGGCGATCGAAGGATACCGAGGGATCGACGTCCTCCGTCGGGAGCACGAATCCGAAGTGGAGTTCGTGACGATCATGACGTTCGACTCCATCCAGAGCGTGATCCACTTCCAGGGCGAGGACTACGCCCGCAGCTACGTCCCGGATGTCGCCCGGGCGGTCCTCAAACGGTGGGACGCGACGGCCGCACACTTCGAGGTGCTGAGCCGCAGGTCGGCGAGGGACCTATGAACTGGGACATGCTGGGTGCTCTGGCGGAGATCGCGGGGGCAGGTTTCGATGTGGTCCACTGACGATCGCGGGGAGGTGGCGGTCGATCTCCCACAGTATTCCCGCAAGCAGGTAGCGCTTGTCTGGGGGGCAGCGGCTGTCCCCATGGCGCTGCTCGGGTGGATCGCGAATCCGCTCGTCGCCGGCCCGATCGATAGCCGGGCCGGGATCCCGGGGACCGCCAGAGTCCTGCTCATGACCCTGGGACTGATCTGGCAGTTCGTGATGGTCCTGCTGCTCGTGCGGCACGAGGCCGGAGCCCTGTCATGGCCCATCCTGCGAGACAGACTCTGGCTTTCCACACCGCACCACCCGCGCACGGGGCTGCCGGACCGGCGCCTCTGGCTGTGGGTCGTCCCGCTGGCACTGGCATATCCACTCTGGACCTTCACCATCGGTCCGATTCTCACAGACGCCTGGGTGACGAGCTTACCGTTCCTCGCCGAGCCGCCTGAATTCAGCCTGTCCCGACTCCTCGACGAGCCACAGACCAGAGCGCTTCTCGTCGGGGCCTGGTGGTTCTACGCCCTCTTCCTGCTCCTGGCGCTCTTCAATACGGTGCTCGGAGAGGAGCTTCTCTTCCGCGGGCTTCTCCTCCCCCGGATGCGAGGCGCTTTCGGCCGCCTGGATTGGCTGGCGAACGGCACCCTGTTCGGGCTCTACCACCTGCATCAGCCGTGGGGGATTCCCGGTGGCGTGGTCGTGGGGGCCCTGCTCTTCGCCTTGCCCGCGAGGGTGTTTCGGAGCGCGTGGATGCCGATCATCGTGCACTCGGGGCAGAGCCTGTTCTTCGCTATCGTGGTTCTGCAACTGATACTCGGCCGAACGTAGCCGACTCGGAGTCGTCCATGTCGAGATGCTGGATGCTGTCCCTGGTCCTCTGCGTTCTCACGGGGTGCACCGGGAGCGCCACGGATGTCGCAGGCACCAGGAAAGCGGTGGCAGAGCGGTTCATGCGTGGGGTGTACGGGTGTGATCCGACGGTGGTCCCCGAGCTCGCGGCCGACAGTGTCGTCGTCAGCTATCCGGTCTTCGAGGAGCTCTTCGGTACGCCGGCGATTCGGGGCAGTGCGGACGTCGAGCAGTTCGCCAGAAGGTTCTGCGACCGGTGGAAGGAAGGCGAAATCACGGTTCATGATGCGCTCGAAGACGACAATCGGGTCGTCCTGGTCTGGAGCTTCCGGGCGCGCAACGTGGCTTCCGGGGAAACCAGCAGCTGGGGTGGGATATCCCTGTACCGTTTCGATGGCGCGGGTCGGATCGTCGCAGAGATCGGCGAAGAGAGCACGCCGGGACCTGCCGGGCGCCTGGACCGATGAAGGTTTCCTGCGGCTGGAGGGGAGTTCAATGACTCGAAGCATCAAAGTGATCCTGGTCGTGGCCGCACTGTCGAGCAGCGCAGCCTCTGCATTGCTCGCGCAGGCCCTTCCCGAAGGTCATCAGCCGGGCGATGAGGCAGCGGTTCTCGATGCGATGGACCGCTTTCTTTCCGCCATCTCCGACAACGACCTCGAGGCGCAGGCTGCGATGCAGACCCCGGACGGCATGACCTATCAGTGGCGCCCGACAGGCGACGGGGACATGCACATCACGGCGCGCCCCAACTCCTACTGGACCGACCCGGCCCGAAACGACGGACGCATGTACCGAGAGCGGTACTGGTCGCCCACCGTGATGATCCGGGGCGGAATCGCGGTGGTGTGGGCGCCCTACGAATTCTGGGTCGATGGTGAAACGAGTCACTGCGGCGTCGACGTCATCGACTTCGTGAAGATAGATGGGGAATGGGTCGTCGCGAACGCGATGTGGACGGTCGAACCCGATGCCTGCGGTGAATTGCGACCGGCCGACGCAGCGGATCTCCGCCCCGAGGACTGACAGTAAGTCGACCGCACGAGGGGTCAGCCTTGCACGAACTTCCTACCATGTTCCGCCGGGCCACAAGCTCGAGCGTGGCGAGCGACTACGGACTGCCGCCAGATCTGCTGGCGAAGGCCCGCACTCGGGTCGCGGGCCTGGCAGCCGTGCTCGGGGGCCTGTCGATGATCGCGCTGCTCCTCAGCGCCACGGTGTACAGGGAAGAGGTCGGCTCGGCGGTCCTGCTCCAGCACCTGCTCGGCGTCGGGCTGGCACTGGTGGTCATCATCGTCGCCCGATCCCATCGGGTGGCCGACGTGACGGCTTTGACTGTCGGCCTGGCGTACGAAGTGTTCCTGTGCTGGATCGTCTCCTTCGCCGCACAGCAGGCCACCATCGGGATGGTCGGCCGTGCGCCGGAGCTGACCTGGACCTCGCTGATCATCGTCATCTTCCCGATGGTGATTCCGTTGCCCCCGAGGCGCCTGCTCGTCGCGTCGCTTCTGTCAGCGATCAGCTCGCCCCTGTCGCTAGTGGTGCTCGACCGCCTGGGGCGGCACCCGCTCTCGATCGACGAGCTGGTGGGGGTGTCGCTGAGCCCGGCGTTCGCGGTCGTTCTCGCCTACTTCGGGGCCCGCATGATCTACTCGATCGGCCTCGACGTCTCGAGGGCCAGGCTGATGGGCGCCTACCGGCTCGAGTCGCGTCTCGGCGCCGGTGGAATGGGGGAGGTGTGGCGCGCCAGCCATCGCTTGCTGGCTCGGCCCGCCGCGGTCAAGCTGATCGCGCCGGAGCAGCTGGGCGACGACCCCCGCGCGGTGCTGACCCGGTTCGAGCAGGAGGCGCAGGCGACGGCCCTGCTGCGCTCGCCGCACACGGTGGAAGTCTACGATTTCGGCCTGTCCAGCGATGGTTCTCTGTACTACGTGATGGAGCTGCTCGACGGACTGGATCTTCAGCGGCTCGTCGAGACGCACGGCCCGCTGTCCGCCTCGCGGGTCATCCACATCCTCCGCCAGGCTTGTCACTCCCTGGGCGAGGCTCACGCGGCCGGCCTGGTCCACCGGGACATCAAGCCGGCCAACATCCTGGTCTGCCGCTACGGCGCCGACTTCGACTTCGTGAAGGTGCTCGATTTCGGCCTGGTCAAGAAGCAGGAGCGGGTCGAGGAGGAAGCCCTGACGCAGAAGGGTCATTTCCTTGGCACGCCGGCCTTCTTCGCCCCGGAAATCGTTCTCGGTTCCGCTGTCGACGGACGGGCCGATCTCTACTCGCTCGGCTGTGTCGCGTACTGGTTGCTGACCGGCTCGCGGGTGTTCGAAGCCGAAACGGTCATGGCCCTGGCGGCGAAGCACGTGCAGGAAGAGCCAGCGCCGCCTTCCGCACGCGCCGAGTTGGTGATCCCCGCGGACCTCGAAGGGATCGTCCTGGACTGCCTGCGCAAGAACCCCGCGGAGCGTCCCGGCACCGCCGGGGAACTCGCCGACAGACTGTCCACTTGCGATGTGCCCGCGTGGAGCCGGGAGGATTCGAAGCGCTGGTGGCAGCTCAGATTTCCGGACGGCGCCGCCGTCTGACGGTCTGCGGGTCCACTCGCGTCATCCGACGGAATCGGGAGGGGAATACCATGAATCCGGAACACGACGCGTTGCTGTCCCGCTACCTGGAGGGTCCACATCTTCTCGAGCGGGCGATCGCCGGCCTGGGCGATGCCGAGCTCGATGCTCCTCCTTCGGGCGGCGGTTGGAGCATCCGGCAGATCGTCCATCACATCGTTGACGGCGACGACATATGGAAGCTCGGCATCAAGGCGGCACTCGGATCCGGAGAGGGGGAGTTCGCGTTCGACTGGTACTTCGCGCTGACACAGGACGCCTGGACCGAGCACTGGGGCTATTCCCGGCGCCGGGTCGACGTTTCGCTCGACCTGCTCAGGGCGATCCGGGCGCACGTGGCGCAGCTCATCGAGCGCGTGCCGGGTGCCTGGGATCGTTCCATCGGTGTCCGGACACCGATGGGCACCGAGTCGGTATCGATTCGTCAGATGGTCGAGATGCAGGCCGACCACGTCGAGCACCACGTCGAGAGAATCGCCGCGATTTGTGCGGAGGGCCGTG
>NZ_JBZQEK010000115.1:0-29508 GCF_058719085.1 Candidatus Benthicola sp. | reverse complement strand
TTCGCTGGTGTGCTTCGAAGGTTGCGCGACGCGCTCGACCGGGGCGTGCCGGCTCGACGGGTGACGATGGATCCCCAGGAGGGGAAGCTCGTCAAGTCGTTGGGTCTCCTGACCCGGAAACCGGTGTTGTACGTGGCGAACGTCGACGAGCACGAGCTGGAAGTGGGGTCACCGCACACGGAGAAGCTGCGGGAGGCCGTCGCGCGCTACGATCCCGAGGCGGAGGTGGTCGAGGTCTGCGCCCGCCTCGAGGCGGAGCTCCTGGCTCTCGAGCCGGAGGAGAGGCTGGAGTTCCTGGCCGAGCACGGGATGAAGGAGAGCGGTCTGGCGCGCCTCGTCCGGGCCGGTTTTCGCCTGCTCGGCCTACAGACGTTCTTCACGATCGGCGATAACGAAGTCCGGGCCTGGACCCTCCGCGCAGGTGCGCTCGCTCCGGAGGCGGCTGGGCGAGTGCACACGGACTTCGAGCGCGGCTTCATACGCGCCGAGACGATTGCGTTCCGCGAGTTCACGGAGGTGGGGTCCATGAAGGTCGCCAGGGAGCGGGGTCTGGTCCGGTCTGAAGGCAAGGACTACGCGGTTCAGGACGGCGACATCCTGCTCTTCCGCACCTCGGCGTGATCTCGTTCCGAACCCCGGGAATAGCCCCCCGTCGAAGCCCGGTTTAGGTTGTTGTCGAAACCTGGCCGTGGCGCCGCGCGTACGGCGAGGGGCAGCGAAGGACGCGCCCAACACAGTTGAGAGAGACGTCGTGAACGATCTTGTCTCGCAGACCGGAGAGGGAGCGTACCGGGAGGGGCTCGGCTACGCCCTCTGGTGCCTCGTCTTCGTCGGCCTGGCCGGCATACACCGTATCTATCTCGGCAAGTACGGCACCGGCATCCTCTACCTGCTGACGTTCGGCCTGTTCGGGATCGGACAGTTCATCGATCTCTTCCGCATGAAGTCGCTGGTTCGCGAATCGAATATTCGTGAGGGGTACCTGCCTCATCCGCGAGTCGTGGGTCAGCTCATGAACCAGATGCAGTCCCGGTCGGTCGGGCCCGGCCGCCCCCTCCGCCACCAGCTTCTGGATGCGGCCGTCGCCCACGGAGGAGCCATTTCCGTGACGGACGGTGTCGCGGCCACCGGGGCGACGTTCGATGAGGTCGAGGCCGAGCTCAAGCTGCTGGTGGAGTCGGGGTACGTGGATGTCGATGTTCCACCGGGCAAGAGCTACATCGTCTACCGGTTCACGGAGCTCAGCTGACGTCGGCCCCAGGATGGTCGGGTCCCGTGCCCCCCTAGCGAACCGCCCCCTGTATGTAGTCCCGCAGGTATCGATTCTCGACCTCCGTCGCCTGCTTCATGGCCTTCACGACGTCCCCGATGGAGAGAACGCCCTCCAGCCGCTCTCCGTCCAGAATCGGCAAGTGACGGATTCTGTTCTCGGTCATCACCCCGGCCACGTAATCCAGTGAGTCCTCCGGTACGCCGACGACCAGTTGCGTCGTCATCACGTCTCCGACGCGCTGGCCCCCGAAGGTCGAGGGGGCTTCGGCTCCGAGACGCAGCACGTCCCGCTCGGTGAGGATTCCGACGATCGCGGAGCCTTCCGTGACGACGACGGAGCCGATGTTGTGCTGCACGAGGACGCGCATCGCATCATGGACCGTGTGGTCCGGTTCCACCGTAACCACATCTCTTCCCTTGCGGTCCAGAATCTCCCGAATCCTCATCCTGACCCTCCTCTGTCGGCTCCGCTGCCCGCGTCTTCTGACGCCCTCTTCACCTCCAGAATACGAAGAAGGGGGACGACCGGTGAAGGTCGTCCCCCGTTACGCCCTCTTGACCAGCGCCCGGAAATGCTAAGGATCCGAGCGCAGCAGGTCGTCGATGTAGTGAGCCGAGGCGTCGACATCCGCATAGGTCAATCCGATCAGCCCCATGCTCGGCATTTCCGAATCGTGGCCCACGAAGATGACCTCCCGTATGGCCGGTATGTCCCCCGCGTAGGCCCAGTCGGTCGCGGTCATGTCGGGCATCTCGATCTCGAATTTCACCGCGTCCTCACCCGTGCCGTCTCCGCTCGCTCCGTGGCACCGCGCGCAGGTGAAGGACCAAACGACACCACCCCTCTCCCACCGGGCGTTGTCGCTCTCCCAGGTGAGGGTGTCGAACACCGTTGCATCGAAGATCTCCGAAGCCCTGGCCACCGAGTCCGCCCGCGCGGCCCGAAGGGCGTCTTCGCGGTCAACCGCCGGTTCGCTGTCGTCTGCCCCCCCGCCGCAGGCCACCAGGCCGACGAGCAGGACGGTCCACAGCCCTGCTGACTTTCTGTTCATTTCGTTAACCTCTTGGTTCAAGGTGTTCGAACTTGCGTTGGGTACGTTCCTCCGGACTCAGCGATGTGTCGTAGCCGTAGAGAGCCCGATCCCAGGATCCGTAGGTCGGGTTCGGAAGCATGTGCCACCGATCGCCCCAGTGGTCCGAGTACTTCCGCGCCAGTTCGAGGCGCTGTTCCAGAGTCAGGTCTTCGACATCCGCGAAGTCACCGAGGTCATCACCGACGAGCATCAGAATCCGGTAGGAGGATGCGACCGCGCGGCGCCGGCGGCTCTTGGAGCCTTCGGCGTCACGGGTGAGCAGGACATCTACCTCGGAGGATACCGGGAAGCCGACCGCTTTCAGATTGTCGCGTGTGGCCGGTTCCAGGTGTGCTCTTCGGTTCGTCACGTAAAAGACGGTGATTCCCAGCGCCTCCGCCTTCGCGGTGAACTCGAGCGCCCCCGGGACGGGCCTGGCCGCTCTCTCCTCGACCCAGGCCGACCAGGAATCACTGCTGTAGGACGCCCCCGTCTCGAGCAGACGGGCCTGGTACGGGGAGTTGTCCAGCACGGTCTCATCCACATCCAGAACGACTGCCGGCGGCAGCATCCGGTACTCCCCGGTCTGCTCCAGGGCCGCCGTCCGGGAAGAATCCGCCAGCAACTGCGAGAGATCGCCGGAGGCGTCGGCGTACACGGACCGCGCCACCACCTCGTACTCCGCCGCCGTCTGTACCCAGAGTGTCGCATCGAGGTTGGCGTCGTTTCGCGGTGCGGCACTCGCACACGCCCCTGCGGCCGCGGTCATCCAGATCGCCGCGAGACCTCGCCAGGACCGGTTGGGAAATCGTCTCGAGCCCACAGGAAGGGGTCTCCCGAAGATGAACTCTCGCGCCCGCCACAGCGCCTTGCTGAAGGTCGCGCAAGGCGGCTGGAGACGCAAGAACCCGCTCGGTCCGTGACACCTTGACTCGGCCGCGATCATCCTCGATCCTAGGTCAGTCGGGTCCACAAGCCGTGCGTACCGAAGAGATCCCGTCCCGCGACTCTGAGGAGACGCCCGTTGGCAAAGCGAACGCGAGCCTCCAGCTGGATTCCGCTGGTCGTGATGACTGCAGTGGGCGGTTGGGCCACCTATTTGCTGACCGGATGGCTCGTCCGGCTGGCCGCTGGTGGCGAACCCGCTCTCGTCTGGCTGCTCGCCGGTGCCTATTCGGCCCTGGCGGCCGGATTCCTCGTGACCGCCCTCCTCACCCGTCTCGCCCCCGCTCGGCGATACATCGTGGCGGTCAGCCTCGTCTTCGTCATGGTCGGCATCGCCGGAGCCCTCATCTTCGACCTCTCCGGTGAAGCGGGACCGATCCCGGCATCTCTGCTCGGCATCTCGCTCGTGGTCGGAGCTTTCGGCTATGCACTTCGAGTGAGGGGCTTTTCGGAAGCGGTTTCGAACCGCGAATTGTAGGCTTCGAGGGGGGACGTCAGGACCCATCCGTTCGCAGGCTGTCCGCGAGGTCCCGGGTTCGGGAAGACGGTTCGGCCGCATACTCCATCTCCAGGCGTCGAGCGAAGTGGGTGTAGGCGCTGAGGGCGCCGGCCCGGTCGCCGGCTTCATCCAGGAGGCGGATCAATCTGTGCAACGCAGGCTCGTCAAAAGGATCCAGGTCCACGGCAGTGCGCGCCCAGAGGATCGCCTCTCGGTGCTCGCCTTTCTCGGACGCGGCCACCGAAAGGTCCCGACCCGCAGCAGCCGCCTCTCGCCGAAGCGCGAGCCTTTCCGCTTCGAGCCAGCGCTCGAATTCGGGTGCCCCGTCCAGATAGAATCCGGGCATCAGGTCTCCCCGGTACAGTTCCATCGCGTCGAGTTCCCGGCCCTTCCTCAGGTGCTGCCGGAACAGGCTGGCGTCACACTCGAAGAGCATCGGATCGAGTCCGACCTCGTCGTCCCCCCGCGTGATGATCACCTCGGCCGCCAGGTCGCGTCGGAGAACGTATAGGGCCTGCCGCAGAGAGTGACGGGCGCTGCTCGGGTCGGCCGCTGGCCAGAAGGTGCCGATCAGCAAGTCTCTTCTCAGGAATTCCGCATCGACTCCGAGCGCGAGGAAGGTCAGCAGAGCCAGGCGCTTCGGTTGTCTCAGTATGCCCGGTACCGATTGGCCTTTCCACGTCAGATCGACCGCCCCCAGCAGCCTGAGACCGTACTTCGCTTCCTCGGCCTTGCCCTCGGCGACGAAGGGCCGGTCCTCCGGGATGACGGTGGGCCCCAACGGTCCCGTGGCCGAGCCGTGGCGTTTCAGCGATTGGAGCACATCCGTCGTGCCTGGTCGATCCGCGGGATCCTTCGACAGGCACGCTTGGAGCAGCGCCTGCAACTCCGGCCTGACCTGCACGCCGAGTGAGGCGAGCGGAAGAGGATCGAGAGCCAGGTGGGCCCGTACCTGTCCCTGAAGCCCCGATCCCGGGTACGGTCCGAGTCCGGCCAGGAGATGATAGGCCAGCACGCCGAGCGAGTAGATGTCGGAGGCCGCTCCGGGCTCGGAGCCACGCAGCACCTCGGGACTCGAGAACCGGAAGTCCGTCACGATGTGTCCTGCGGTCGTCAAGCGCTCGGATGGGCCTTCGGAGTCAGCGAAGTGCGCCACCAAACCGAAGTCCGCCAGCAACACCCGATTGGATTGCTCGTCGCACAGGATGCTCTGCGGGCGAACGTCCCGATGGGCCAGCCCATGGGAGTGGACCGTCTCCAGCGCGCTCGCGATCGAGATCAGGATCCGGCCAGCCTCGGGCTCCGACAGCGGCCCCTCCCTCTTCAGACGCTCCCGGAGGTCGCTTCCGCGCACGTACTGCATCACGATGTACGGCATCGAGTCGCGGACCTCGCCCACGCGGTAGATGGATACGACGTTGGGGTGCGAGATGGCCGCCAGTGAGGTCGCCTCGCGGCGAAAACGGGCCACCGTCTTGGCGACGTCCGCCTTGTCGGGGTGGAGGGCCTTGATGGCCACAAGACGCTGGAGCGCCGGTTCGCGCGCGAGAAAGACGGTCGAGGAGTGTCCGCCGCCCAATCTCCCGACGATTTCGAACTCGGGGGACAGGGCGTTCTCGAGGTCCCCCTGCAGCCGTTCGGAGAGGGTCGCTCGACGGAAGCTCCGATCCGAGGGCCCGGTCGCTGGGGCGCTCACCTGCCTGCCCCGTCCCACCAGGTCGAATCCCCGCGCGTCGGGGTCATAGCCGTATGCACGGTCGATGCCCTCTCTGAGCCACGTTGATTGGATCGGTCAGGAGAGGTCGAATGTAAATACAACCTGCGGGCGAGTCACGCCGCCTGGCGTCTTCCGGTTCCACGGGGGCTGTCGGCGGGCCGTTCATCGCTCCCATAATAGCCGCATGAGGAATACCAATCCATGCGATGCGCTCTGCGTACTGGAACTGGCGAACGTCCTGGCCGGACCCTCGGTGGGAATGTTCTTCGCCGAGCTGGGCGCCAGGGTGATCAAGGTAGAGAACCCTGGAACGCGGGGAGACGTGACCCGGTCCTGGCGAGCGGTTGAGGAGTCTCCGGGTGGGCCGGGGGCATACTTCTCTTCGGTCAACTGGGGTAAGGAATCGATCGGCATCGATCTGACCACGGACGAGGGCCAGACCATTGTCCACGATCTGGCCCGGCGGGCAGACGTGGTGATCGCCAGCTACAAACCGGGTGACGCGAGCCGGCTCCGAGTGGATTGGGCGACGCTGTCCGAGCTCAATCCGAAACTGGTGTACGGTGAGATCACGGCATACGGTGATGACGAGGATCGAGTCGGGTACGACGCCGTGATTCAGGCGGAGACCGGCTTCGCGAGCATGAACGGGACCGAAGAGTCGGGTCCTCTCAAGATGCCCGTGGCCTTGATGGACCTGCTGGCGGGACACCAGCTCAAGGAGGGCATCCTGGTCGAGCTCCTCCGACGCGAGCGATCGGGCCATGGCGGTCGCGTGTCCGTGTCTCTGTTCCGGGCGGGGGTGGCGGCCCTGGCGAACCAGGCAGCGAGCGCGCTGATGACGGGGGTGGTGCCCGGCCCCATGGGGTCGGGCCATCCGAACATCGTGCCGTACGGTACCGCGTATCGCTGCCGCGACGGACGTCACCTCGTCCTGGCGGTGGGAACGGACGAGCAGTTCCGGCGTCTCGCTCACTGCCTGGAGGAACCGGGTCTCGGCGACGATCCTCGATTCGCGCTCCAACGGAACCGGGTCCAGCACCGCGAGCGGCTCGAGGCGGCGCTGGCGGACGCCATCTCGAGGTGGGAAGGGATCACTCTGATGCGCCGTCTGAACCAGTACGGGGTTCCCGCGGGCTTCGTTCGCGACGTCCGCGAAGCGCTGGAGGATCCGGCGGCCGGGACCGTGCTGCGGGACGATGCTTCGGGAGCGGCGGCCGTGCGGACGGTCGCGTTCAGGGCAGGAGGCCGGTGGGAGGAAGAGCTCACGCCGCCTCCTCGGCTCGGCCAACACACGCACTCCGTTCTCACCGATCTTCTCGGCTACCGAGAGGACGCCGTGGAGTCGCTCGACCGACGCGGCATCATCGTCCGGTGCCCGATCGATGCGGAGAGGAACTGAAATGAGTCGAGTGAAATGGTGCTTTCCTCCGGGTCCGACCCCGTACCTTCCGATTCGTGGAACGACGGAGCGGTTTCCGGTGCGCCGCATATACTGCGTAGGCAGGAATTACGCGGCGCATGCCCGGGAGATGGGGGGCGATCCGGAGCGGGAGCCTCCCTTCTTCTTCACCAAGCCACCCGACGCGCTCGTGCCGGGGGGCGGAAGAACCGAATACCCGCCGGGTACCGCAGAGCTTCATCACGAGGTGGAGCTGGTACTGGCACTCGGCTCTACCGGGGCCCACGTCGATGCCGGGCGGGCGCGCGACTTGATCTTCGGCTATGCCGTCGGGCTCGACCTCACGCGGCGCGATCTGCAGCGCGACGCGAAGGCTGCCCGGCGTCCGTGGGACCTGTCGAAGGGGTTCGACCACTCGGCTCCCTGCTCCGCTCTCACTCCCGCGTCGGAGGTCGGCGACCTCGGCGGCGGGGAGATCGGTCTCACCGTGAACGGGCAGGTCCGGCAGGCCGGCGACCTGAAGGACATGATCTGGTCCCCGGAAGAGACGGTCGCGCACCTGTCGCGTTTCGTCGTTCTTAGGCCGGGAGATCTGGTCTTCACGGGTACGCCGGAAGGAGTCGGTCCTCTCGAGGTCGGCGACCGATACCACGCGTGGGTGGTGGGGATCGGCGAGCTTCACGGACACATGGAAGCTCCGCGAACTCCGGAATAGACTCACCGACGCACCGGAGGTCCTCCGCCGAATCAAAGGAATCGCTCGGCGGTCCCCGGCTCCGGTAGCGGACATTGGTTCAAGCGGCGAACCAGCGAGTGGCGACGCGATGCGATGGCCGTATAGAGACCATCTCGAATCCGGCGGGGCACGAGCCTCAGGATGTTGGCCGCCTTCCAAGGCCAGCCCAGGCCGGACGCGATGCGCAGAGCCGCATCGCTGCGAATCCAGAGCCTGGCTCCCTCGACCAATGCCACGGTGTTACCCTCGATGACCGGGCGGACGACCTCCCGATTGCCCGGAACTGCCTTCAGGACACTGTCGGACACGGGAGAATCGAGGGGAGCGAAACGGAACCGGGCGGACCGGTCGTGCCTGAGCACGAATCGCACGCTGGCCACGCACAGCGGGCACTGGCCATCGAACAGGACCACGGGGTGATCCCGGGGGGATCGGAACCGCCCCGGGTGCGTTGAGCTTCCGGCGTCGGTACCGGTGATCATCTCTACCCCGACCTTCCTCGAAGCATGTTGACGGGAAGCGGCGGCCGCTTACCTTCGGGCGCTGAGGTCCGCTGGATCACTCGATACCCCCTTTCAGCCGGGAGAGGCCATTGAGCGGCAGGAAGCTGCCCCCGACCGCGTACGCCATCGAGGAAGGTCAGGAGTACGTACCGCTCACCGCAGGGCAATCGCTCACAGAGTTCACCCTCAAGGCCGTGATCTCGGGCATCGTGCTCGGGGTCATCTTCGGGGCGGCCAATACCTATCTCGGTTTGAAGGCGGGGCTCACCATCAGCACCTCGATTCCCGTCGCGGTGCTCACGGTCGTGGCCTTCCGGGTGTTCCAGGCCTTCGGCCTGAAGCACAGCATCCTGGAGACGAACATGTCGCAGACCGTGGGGTCGGCGAGTTCGTCGGTCGCCTCCGGGGTCCTGTTCACGATCCCGGCGCTCTTCATCTGGGGGATGAACCCCGCATGGCTCCAGGTGTCCCTCCTCGCGATGTGTGGAGGCCTCCTCGGCGTGCTGTCGATGATTCCTCTGCGGCGCTATCTGATCAAGAGGGAGCATGGAACCCTTCCCTACCCGGAAGGAATGGCCTGCGCCGAGGTCCTGGTAGCCGCCGAGGAAGGCGGCTCGCAGGCGGCGGGCGTGTTCTGGGGCATCGGCGTGGGCATGGCGTTCAAACTGCTCACCGACGGCGCCAAGCTGGTTCGGGGCGTGTTCGAGTTGGCCCTCCCGGCCCGCGCCACGGTCTCGATCGCCGTCTCACCTCCCCTGATCGGCGTGGGATACATTCTGGGCATCCGGATCAGTACCGTGATGGTGGCGGGTGGCGTCCTGTCCGCACTGCTGATCATCCCGGCCATCTTCCTCTGGGGATCCGGCCTCTCCGAGCCGCTCTATCCCGAGACCGAGAAGCTGATCCGGGACATGAGCACGGACGAGATCTGGAACCGGTACGTGCGCTACATCGGGGCCGGAGCCGTCGCCACCGGGGGGTTGATCACGCTCATACGCTCGATCCCCACCATGCTGGAGTCCTTTCGGCTCGGGGTGGAGCAGATCGCACGACGAACCGGAACCGCGGTTTCACAGGTAGCCCGAGTGGACCGGGACCTGTCTGCGCGCACGGTCGTCTTCGTGATCGGCCTGATTCTCGCCACCATGACCCTCGTCCCCGGGATCCTCGGCTATCTGGACTCCGTGGCCGTTCGCTTCATCGCCAGCCTCCTGATCGCCGTGTTCGCTTTCTTCTTCGTCACCGTGAGCTCCCGGATCGTGGGACTGGTGGGGGTGACATCGAATCCGACGTCGGGGATGACGATCGCCACCCTGCTCGGCACCAGCCTCGTCTTTCTGGCGCTCGGGTGGACGGACATGGCAGGAAAGGCGACCGCTCTCATGGTGGGCACGGCGGTGGCCATCGCGGCGTCGATTGCCGGCGATACTTCGCAGGACCTGAAGACGGGATTCATCCTCGGTGCCACACCGAGGTACCAGCAGATTGGAGAGCTGATCGGGGTGATCACCTCGGCCGGGGTCGTCGTCCTCGTGGTCATGCTCCTCCAGGCCAATGTGCCCGGAGGGCTCGGCGGACCCGAGCTGCCGGCGCCTCAGGCCACGTTGATGGCCCTGGTGATCGACGGGGTGCTGGATCAGAACCTGCCGTGGATGTTGATCATCGCCGGCGTCGCCATCGGTCTCGTCGCTTCGCTGTTCAAGGTGCCCGTGCTGGCCTTCGCGGTAGGCGTCTACCTTCCGCTCGACACCATGGCCGCGGTATTCGCCGGAGGCTTCCTCCGGTACCTGCTCACCCGTCGGCAGCGGGGCGCCGAAGCAGAGAGACGGCGCGAACAGGGGGTCCTTTTCGGTTCGGGGCTGGTCGGTGGAGGAGGGCTGACCGGAGTGGTGCTCGCCCTATGGGTGGGACTCCACGGCGGTCAGCGCATCACCGGCCTGGCGCCCGCACTGCCTCATGCGTTGGAGGAAGTGCTGGCATTGGCCACGACAGCCGCCATCCTCGGGGTCATGGCGTGGTTCGTCCTGAGAGGACGCCCGTCACCCGAAGCCACGGACTGACGCCCCGAGCGGAGTTCCCCCCGGGGACTGTCGTTCGGTCCACGAAGGCCGGGAATCAGCCCGGCCCGGGGATCAGAGGTACGTGATCAGCAGGACGACGATCAGGATTGCGATCAGGATCAGATAGGTCTTCTTCCGGTTCTTCTCGGCCATCGTGTCCTCCTGGACGAGTGACGTGAAACGGACAGTACGCCGTTCATCTCCCGCGTACCCGACCTGACCCGGGCTGCCGGTCGCAGGGCACGGCCTCCAAGATGGTATGCAGCCACAGACCCGTCCAGCGGGAAGCTCTACTCCCCCATCAGGCGAAGACGGACGCGTCGTCTGCGGGGGCGGTTGTCGAAGTCACACAGAACGACCTGCTGCCACGTACCCAGCTCGAGGGCCCCATCGGTGACCGGTACGGCGAGGGACGGACCGATGAGAGCGGAGCGAACGTGGGAGTAGCCGTTGCCGTCGCCCCAACGCCGGTCGTGCTCGTATTCGCGATCTTCCGGCACCAGCTCCTCGAGGGTGCGCTTCAAGTCCGCGACGGCGCCGGTCTCGAACTCGAGGGTCGTCAGACCGGCCGTGGAGCCCGGGATGAACGCGACCAGGACGCCCTGGCGTACCCGGCCGCCGGCGACGAATTCGGCGAGATCGGGAGTCAGGTCCAGCACATCCGTCCCGGCCGTCGTCTCGTACTCCAGAGTCGTGGAAGCGACGGTCACTCGCTCAGCCCTTCCTAGAACAGCTGACGGTACAACGGACGAAACCACCAGAAATCCTGGAAGGCGAACGCGAGTATGATCCACACGACGATGCCCCACACCCAGACACCGATCACTTCCCCACGTTTCAGCATAGGCCCTCCGAGACCCGGGTCGACGCGCCGCCCGCGCTCAAGATAGCGAATCCTGACGAGTGCCGGTAAGGCGCGGCGCCTTCGGTACGCTCCAGCCGGCGTTCATCGTCCGGCAAGCTCGGCGAGGGACTCCGTGAGCACTTCGTAGAACTCCTGCACGGAAGACACCTTCACCCGCTCATCCGGCGAGTGAGGGAAATCGATCTGAGGGCCGAAGGAGATCATGTCCATACCCGGGTACTTCTCCCCGATGATCCCGCACTCGAGTCCCGCGTGCACGGCGCCCACTTCCGCCTCTCCCGCGACCCGCCGGTGAACCTCCCGGACGATACCCAGCAAGTCGGAGTTGACGTCCGGCTGCCACGCCGGGTACCCGTCCTTCTCCTCGAGGTCCGCTCCCGAGAGGTCGGCGAAAGCCCGAATCCGCTGACGGAGTGCCGCCAGAGCGGACATGACCGAGCTTCGACTGCTCATGAGGATGAAGGCACGGCCGTCCTCTTCCCTGACGACGGCCAGATTGGTGCTCGTTTCGACGAGTCCTTCGATCTCCTCGCTCATCGCCACCACTCCGTGCGGAAGAGATGTGAGGAGGGCGAGAAGCTTCCTCGAGGCCGGGACGCTCAAGGCGTCGGAAGGAACCTCCGCATCGGAAATCTCGAACACGAAACCAGGGTCGGCGGCATGAAGCTCGGAGCGGCTGGCTTCCAGCTCCCTGGCGAGGATCGCACGCACCGTCGAACCGATCTCTTCCTCTCCCGGGAAGACGAGAATGGCGGAGGCCTCACGCGGGATCGCGTTGTGAGCGTTGCCTCCCTGGATCGCGGCGATACGAACGGGTTCGGCGAGGCAAGCCGAGTACAGGGCCCGGGCGAGGCACTTGATCGCATTCCCCCTTTGAAGGTGGATGTCGACGCCGGAGTGCCCCCCCTTCAGCCCGCTGACGCGCACACGAAGGGCGGCCGACCCGGGATCAGAAGCGCCTCTCTCCACGGTGAGGTGCAGGTGGGAGTCTGCACCTCCGGCGCACCCGATCGTGAGGACGCCTTCCTCTTCCGAATCCAGATTGATCAGCCGCCGTCCTCTCAGCAGGTCATCGGAAAGACCGCTGGCCCCCGTGAGTCCGGTCTCTTCGTCGATCGTGAACAGGAACTCGAGCGGACCGTGACGGAGGTCATCCGCCTCCATGATGGCGAGCATCGTCGCGACCCCGATTCCGTTGTCGGAGCCGAGGGTGGTACCGTCGGCCGTCAGGTAATCCCCCTCGAGGACCGGTCGAATCGGGTCCGCATCGAAGTCGAAGTCGACGTCGGAGTTCTTCTCCTGCACCATGTCCAGGTGTGCCTGGAGAATCGTCGGAGGGGCTTCCGCGCCCCCTTCGCTCGCCGGCTTCCGCACCACCACGTTGCCCGTATCGTCCACCTGGTGATCCAGTCCCAGTCTCTCGGCGATGCCGATCACGAAAGCCCGGGCGCGATCCTCCTTCTTGGAACCTCTCGGTATGGCCAGCAGCTGATCGAAAAAGCCCCAGACCTTCTCAGGTTTCAGCTCGGATACGACGCTCATGACTCCTCCTGTGTGAACGAGCGGGACCGCATGAGCCGGTCACGCCGCGGAACACGAATGCTGGCGGGTGCGACGAGTACTCGACAACTTCGGCACGATACGGCGTGGACCCCCCCCCGTCCATTCGCGGCACGGGTCGTGTTCCGCGCTTCCTTCCCCGGAGGCAACTGGATGAGCGAAGGCACGGACGTCCCATTCGTTCCGGCGGATACCCGGATGCCGGAATTGACGTTCAAGGCAGTGTTCCTCGGGATCGTCATGGCGATCGTGCTCGGGGCCGCGAACGCGTACGTGGGCATGAAGGCGGGCCTGACTGTGGCGGCCGCCTTCCCGGCTGCCGTCGTGGCCATGGCCGTCCTCCGACCGCTGCGCGGTTCGATTCTCGAGGAGAACATCGCGCGGACCACTGCCTCGGTGGGCGAGTCGCTCATGGCGGGGGCCATCTTCACCATTCCGGCCTTCGTCATCGCCGGCGTATGGGATAACCTCCGTTACTGGGAAAGCACGGCGATCATGCTCGTCGGCGGCGTCGTCGGCGTGCTCTTCGTCATCGTCCTGCGCCGCACGCTGGTCGTCGAGGCGGACCTTCCCTTTCCCGAGAGCGTGGCGGCCGCGGAGATCGTGAAGGCGGGTCAGGGAGGTCAGACCGGGGCCAAGTACGTGTTCGGCGGGATCGTTCTCGCCGGCATCTGGGAGCTGTTCAAGAACTCGAACGGAATTCACTACATCCAGGAGAAGACGGCCGGGGCCATCGAGTTCGGACGTTCATCCATCTCGGTGCTGGGCGAGAGCACGACCTATGCCGGCGGCGGCCTCTATCTCCAGACCCCCGCTGCCTCTCCCATGTTGATGGGGGTCGGCTACATCGTAGGCTTTCGCGTCTCGGCGATCCTCTTCGCCGGCGCCGTCATGGGATGGCTGTTTCTGGTCCCGCTGGCGGTGTTCTTGAACCCCGGTCTCAGCGGCGGGCTCGGTCCGGAAACGAGCCTCGTCGATCTCAGCGAGGACGTCTGGTTCAATCAGATTCGTCCGCTGGCCGTGGGGACGATGATCGTGGCGGCGTTCTGGACTCTGTGGGGGCTCCGGGGGCCGCTCGTTTCCGGGATTCGAAAGGCGCTGGCGGATCTCAAGGTCAGCGAGACCGACGGAGCGTCCGTGGAGCCGCGAACGGAGGTGGACCTTCCCTTCAATCGAGTGTTCGTCGCCATCGGTGCCATGGGCATCGCGACCTTCTTCCTGTACGAGTACTTCACGGGCTCGGTGATCGGAGCGCTGATCCTCACGGCCGTGATGCTGGTCCTCGGGTTCCTGTTCGCCGCGGTCGCCGGTTACCTGGTCGGACTGATCGGCAACTCGAACAATCCGATCTCGGGCCTGACCCTGACGGCCCTCCTCGTGGCCGCCGTCCTCATGGTGGCGATTGGCCTCACCGATGTCAGTGGCGTGGCCGGAGTGCTCGCCGTCGCCGGCGTCGTGTGCTGTGCCGCGGGGATCGCGGGCGACATGATGCAGGACCTCAAAGTGGGACACATCCTCGGTGGCACGCCGTGGCGGATGGAGATCGGAGAGGTGATCGGCGTGATCGGCGCTGCCGTGGTGCTGGCCATCGCCCTCAACGTCATGCACTCCGCGTACACGATCGGATCGGCCGAGTTGCCCGCGCCGCAGGCGGGGCTGATGGCGCTCATCGCGAACGGCATCGTGGGCGGGGAAATGGCGTGGCCTCTGGTGATCACAGGCATGTTCTTCGCCGTGGGGCTCATCCTCGTCAACGCGCCGGCGCCCATGCTGATCGCGGTCGGTATGTATCTGCCCTTCTATTCCACGGCCGCCATCTTCGTGGGCGGGCTGATCCGTGCGTACTTCGAGTGGAAGCAAGATCAGCTTCAAGCGACGCCGGAGGAGCGCCAGCGAGCCGAGAACACCGGGATCCTCCTTTCGTCGGGGTTCATCGCCGGTGAGTCCCTGATGGCAGTCGCCCTGGCCTTCCTGTTCCTCGGACAGGATTTCGTTCCCGAGCTCGCGAGGTGGAAGGCCATGCTCACGCCGGACGGGGATGGCAGCTTCTGGCTCGGAGCCGCGGCCTATCCGTTCATCTTTCTGCTGCTTGCGTGGCTTCCGCTCCGGCAGATCCGAGCCGCGAGGGCGGAACGACCGAGGTGACCCGAAACCGTCGCGCCGACCAGAGGCGAACGGAACGTCCACCGAACCTGCTGGACATGATCCCGGTGCGGGAGTCGGAATGGGAGATCGGACCGGACGATCGAATCACCCTCGTGCGAACCCGACCGTCCGTGGGAGGTCCCCGCTCGTTCGTCCGGTGGCTTTCGTCCGCGATGGGCCCCACCCGGGTGCGCCTGGATGAAGTGGGTTCGTTCGCCTGGCGCCACATCGACGGTGAGACCGACGTGCGTGCGCTCTGCAATCTCGTCCGAGCGGAATTCGGGTCCCCGGTCGATCCCGTGCACGAGCGGCTCGGTCAATGGATCCGGGTTCTCCGGAGAGAGCGCCTCGTCAGCTACCGGTCGACCGCCGGGGGTACGGGCCCGTGATGCGAGACGACCGGCGGTTGGAGCCGCCGGTCGTCGGAGCGGGCCGTCGTGGTCGCCTCCAGGACAGCTACTGCACGGGGTCTCCGCCCGGGTCCTTCACATCCGTGCTCTCACACAGGTACGCGAACTCGATCGTGGACTTCTGACCGCCCCGGATCGTCACGTTGCGCTCATCACCCAACAAGGGCGAGCAGTTGCTGTTGATCCCGGCCACCCGAATCACGTAGATGCCGCTCTCGACCTGCTCCGTCTTCCGGATGTTGACGGAGAGCGCGCCGAGCGACTCCCCGTTCAGGTACAGAACTCCGCCATTCGGATCCTGGTCAGTCCCTTCCATCGTCAACAGCACCTCGAGAGTGCCCGTGGAAGGCCCCGCGGCTTCATCACCGCCGCATCCCGCCAGAGCGAAAGCGGCGGCCGCGCACAGACCCGCGGCAAGAACGCCGGCTCGCTTCGTCATCCGACTCCTCCCGGTCGCCGAGCGACCCATTGAGGCTCTGCGGTGCAAAGCCACCCTTCCCCTCGTACCACGCTTCGTTCCGTTCATACGCCAGCCGACGGAACCGGGTTCCCGTTGCGTATGACGATCACTCCTCCCCCAACCTGGCTGGTGAAGCGCCGACGACCGGCTCGACGACCTCGAGCAGGGACTCCCGGAGCTTTTCTATCGCCCGATCGGCGTCCTGCCGGCTGAACGTCAGGGGGGGGCGGAAGCGGATGGACCGGGGCCCGCACACGAGTGTGGCGAGGCCGTTCTCCCAGCAATGAGACCGGACGTGATTCCGGGTCGGACCATCGGGAAGATCGAAGGCGATCATCAGTCCGCGTCCGCGCACGTTGCTGATGTGCGGAAATTCCTCCTGCAGGGCGACGAGCCGTTCGAGCAGGTGGCCCCCGACGATCGCCGCGTTCTGGACCAGCCCCTCTTCCTCCATGATCTCGAGGTACCGGGCGCAGCGTACCATGTCGACCAGGTTCCCACCCCAGGTGGAATTGATTCGGGACGAAACGTGAAACACGTTCCGCTCGACCTCGTCGATCCGCTCCGTGCTCATGATGCCACAGACCTGGGTCTTCTTTCCGAAGGCGACCAGGTCCGGGACGACACCCATCTGCTGGAACGCCCACATCGATCCCGTGAGCCCCATCCCGGTCTGGACCTCGTCGAAGATCAACAGCGCATCGTGGCGGTCGGCGAGTTCGCGAAGCTTCTGGAGAAAACGAGGCCTGAAATGATGGTCTCCTCCCTCCGCCTGAATCGGTTCGATCAGAATGGCCGCAATCCCGTGCGGGTCCGCGGCAAACGCTGCCTCGATCTCGGCCACCGAGGCCTCCTCGGCAGCCAGCGTGCTCTCCTCGTCGACCGGGAAGCGAAGCCCCGGATTCGATACTCTCGGCCAGTCGAACTTTGGAAACCGGGCGGTCTTGGTCGGGTCGGTGTTCGTGACCGAGAGAGTGTATCCACTGCGTCCATGGAAGGCGTCCCGGAAGTGGAGGATCCGGTCGCCGCCCCCCTGGATTCCCTTCTTCTCGTTGAGCTGCACCTTCCAGTCGAAGGCCGCCTTCATCGCGTTCTCGACGGCCAGCGCCCCACCGGCCACGAAGAACAGGTACCGGAATTCGTCCGGAACCGCGATACGCCTGAACGTGTCCACGAACCCCGCGTACTCTCGGGAATAGACGTCGCTGTTCGCCGGGTTGGCGAGCGCAGCGCGCAGCAGCGTGTCCCGGAAGGCCGGATCTTCCATGCCGGGGTGATTGTGGCCGATCGGCAACGTGGCGAAGTACGTGTAGCAGTCGATGTACTCCTTGCCGGTAAGCGCATCGACCATGATCGAACCTTGCGACTTCTCGAGATCGATCACGATGTGAAAGCCGTCCACCAGTATGTTTCTCTCCAGCGTCGGAAACACCTCGCTGGCGGGGAGTGAGATATCGGACATCCTGTTCTCCGTGCTTCTCTTATACGTTTGAGCGGGTCCTTCGGGCGGGCTGCACCGCCGGCCGTCTCGACGGGCCGGAAACTACGCGATCATCGGCCGGCCCGACAGCATCCCGAGTGGCTCAGGCGAGTCCCAGTCGGCCGAGTCGAGCCCGCACCACTTCCTCCGTCGAGCGGTCACCCCAGATGCGGTCCCGCTGGGGTATCGGGAAGGCCCCTCGATGAGCACTCATCGCGGTCAGGGCCCGGACCATCTGCGTCATCGGGTCCGCGTCCAGTCTGGAACCGACATACATGTCGATCTGTGATGCGGCGGGTTCGCCGATGAGGTTCCGAATCGACTCGTTGGCCGCCATCAGATTCCGCGAAAAGAGGGCCCGGCCGCTTTCCGCCTCGTGCCGATCGGAGACGGCCTGCATGAGAGACAGGGAGTAGTAGGCATCGTCCAGGATGCCGAGCAGGCCGAGACGATCCGGGATGATGTCGGATTCCGTCAACCAGTAGTCGGTCGCGGTCCGGATCACTTCGGCCATCTCTGCCTCGCGACCTGCCAGGCGCGCCGCCTCCTGCCCCTCGCGAAGATAGCCGGGCACGTGCTCCACGTATTCGATCACGAAGCGTACCGCCGCTCGGACCTCCGCATCAGCGGGTTCGTGTCCATGTGCGACGGAGCGCTCACGAAGGGCGTTCGCGAGACGACCGGTCTGTTTCTCGTCCGCGAGCGCGTCCGAGATCATTCCCTCCACCCGATCAAGCCCCATCAAGCATCGTCCTCCCGTCTCACTATCGTGGGTTCCCCACCCCCGGTTCGCCGCTCGCGGCCGTTCAACGTGGCCTCCCCCCGACAGGAGTCCGAAGGTACGTCATCGCCGTCCCCGCAGGTATCCCTCCATAGCGGTCTTGTCGCTGCGGTTTCCCGGTCGCACCTTTCGGGGTTCACCAGTCCTCTGGAGAAGCCGATCATGGCCACATCTCATGCACGTCCCGGGCGGTTCACCCGCGTGTTCACTTCGGCACTGGTCCTGGCGCTGCCCCTGGTCGGGACGGTATCGGGACAATCCCTCGAACCGGACTTCGGCGAGCACTTCTCGGCGACCACCCTGCGCCTGGATTACTTCCACACCGGAGGGATGGGCACGGAGATCTTCTCGCTCGATCGCGTCGTCGCCGATGGCCCGTGGGCCGGGAGTCTGAGGCAGCTCGTGGACGACACGAACCTTGGAAAGTACCGGTTCGAGGTCATCGATCCGGCCACCGGGCAGGTCCTCTATTCACGTGGCTTCGCCTCGATATTCGGGGAGTGGGAGACGACCGCGGCGGCGGAGAGCACCTTCGCGACGTTCCATGAGTCGCTTCGGTTTCCGTGGCCCCGACACCCCGTGCTCGTATCCCTCGGGAAGCGAGAAGCGGGTGGAGAGTTTCGTGAGATCTGGCGCTACGATCTCGACCCGGAGGCCTCGTCCGTGAATCCAGCCCCCCTGCCTCCGGCCGGTCGCGTGTGGACCGTCTTCCAGAACGGACCGCCGACGGAGAAGGTCGACCTCGTCCTGTTGAGCGAAGGGTATTCGAAGGAGGAGATCGGGAAGTTCCATGCCGACGTGGAACGATTGGTCGGACGGCTGTTCGAAACGGAGCCCTTCCGGTCGCGGAAATCGGATTTCAACGTCTGGGCCATCGATCTGCCGAGTCCCGAGTCGGGAGTGAACCGGCCGCATGTCGGGGAGTATCGACGCACGCCGGTGTCGACGGAGTTCAACATCTTCGGTTCGGAGCGCTACCTGTTGACCTTCGATAACCGGCGCCTGAGGGATGTTCTTTCGGAGGCTCCCTACGAGTTCGTCGAGATCCTGGTGAACGAAAAGCAGTACGGGGGCGGAGGCATCTTCAACACTCAGGCCACGACGGCCGTCGACACCGAGTTTGCCGACTACATCTTCGTGCATGAGTTCGGGCATCACTTCGCCGGTCTCGCGGACGAGTACTACACCTCGAGCGTTGCGTACCAGACCGGAAGTCCGGTTCACCCGGAACCGTGGGAACCCAACGTGACCGCCCTGCACGATGCGGCACAGCTCAAGTGGGGCAATCTCGTGCAGCCAGGGACGCCGCTGCCGACCCCATGGGGGAAGGAACGCTACGATCAGCATGCCCGGTCGATACAGGAGCGGCGGCAGGAACTGATCGACGCGCAGGCCCCCGAGTCCGAGTTCGATGCTCTGTTCGAAGAGCAGGCCCGGATCGAGGAAGAACTCCTGCACACCCTGCGATACTCGGGTCGGGTGGGCGCGTTCGAGGGCGCCATGTACGAGTCGCAGGGCCTTTATCGATCCGAAACCGACTGCATCATGTTCACCCGAACCGATTACTTCTGTCGGGTGTGCCGGCGAGCGATCGAACGTGTGATCGATCTCTACTCGTTCTAGCGGAGTCCTACCACGCGGTCCGCATCGACGGGTCCTGAATCGTCAGGGCGAGCACCCGATCCGTCCGAAAGCTGCTGCTCCCGATCGTGAACACGGGCGCGTTCTGGGCGATTGCGGTGGCCAGACGTTCCGTCGGGTCCTCGCCCTCGGGCACGGTGACCACCAGGGGGTGCACCGTGTCCGGGCCCTGCAGAAGCACTTTGACCTCCATACTCTGCTCCTTTGCCAGTTGCGGAGCGGTCCCGCCGGTCGTCAGGGAAGCTCCGGTACCTGTTCGGGTGGCATCAGTTCCAGCTGCGCGTCTCGAACCGCCGCCCTGAACCGTTCGACATCGGTCTCGTAGAGGGTGCGCAACTGCGCGAGGACTTCGCGCGCTGCCGAGCGCGCCTCCGCCAGGTAGGCAATCTGCGCCGGGGTCGGCGCGTCCCAGCTCGACTCCAGCGACCCCAGAACGTAGCTGATCCGGTTCCAGGCCCGGTCGTCCGAGAATACGATGCCCTTGGTCCCCTCCGGCACCCAGATGCGTTCTTCGATCTGCTTCAATTCCTTACGGATGTCTTCCGCCATCTCAAGCATCGCATCATCCACCTCTTCACCCTCCTGGGGCGCTTCGGAAGCCGGGGCTTTCTCCCGGTCCCGTGCGGCCAGAGCGTTCGTCAGATCGGCCCGCAGGCGGTAGATGAGCGACAGGGCCTCGGCCAGGCTCTCACGCGTCTGCCCCGCCGCCAGGAGCGTGCGGTACTTCTCGAGCCGGTCCGCTGGTGTCGCGGTTTCCCTCGGATCCGGGACGACCCGTACGGGTGCCGAGACCTCCTGTTCCCCGAATCGGGCCGTCACCGTGTAGCGGCCCGGGAGGACCAGGATCCCGCTACCCCGGGTTTCGTCTGCTTCCCTCTCTCCCGTGTTCGGTCGGTTGAATGCATCCCGGCGCAGGTTCCACGTGACCCGATTCAGACCCTGGTGCACGGGTACCTTCCAGGTGCGGATCGTAGCGCCCGTCGAGTCGGCGACCTCGAGCTCGACCCGCGCTCTCTCGGAGTCGGGTTCGGCGTCGGGCTCTTCCGACGTTTCGGTCTCGGCCTCGCTACCACCGGCCTGAATGGCCGCCTCCCTCTCCATCTCCTTCCTCGCCCTCTCGACCTCCTCGTCCGGGTGCGGCACACCCTCGCCATTCACCGCGATGCTCAGGATCGCACCGATCGGTCGGGTCTCTCCTCGAAACTCCCCGTGCCCTGGGAACCGACTCGCTCCCGTCTGCTTCCGCCGGTACTGGACCGCGTCGGACACCGGGAACAGGTACAGCGGTTCCTCGAGCGTAGCCCCATCCAGCCCACGGAGAGGGCTGACGTCATCCAGAATGAACGCTGAACGACCGTGGGTCCCGACGACCAGATCGTGGTCTCGCGGGTGAACGAGGAGGTCGCGCACCCCCACGGTCGGAATGCCGTGCGTCCACTTGAACCACCGCCGGCCCGAGTCGACGCTCACCCAAAGACCGAACTCGGTCCCCAGGAAGAGCAGATCCGGATCCACGGGATCCTCGGCGACGGCGAGTGCGTAGCCCCGGACATCCTCATCATCGGCCAGGCGTGTCCAGCGAGAGCCGAAATCGTCGGTTCGGAAGACGTACGGAGTCCAGTTGGAACGCCGGTGGTCATCGAATACGACGTAGGCACGGTCCGCGGCGAATCGGGAGGCCTCGATGTGCGGGATCCACGTGTGCTGCGGTACGTCGGGAACGTTGCCTTCGACCGACGTCCACGTGTTTCCGCCGTCCCTGGTGACATGCAGACGGCCGTCGTCCGTGCCCGCCCAAAGCACGCCGGGGGTCACGGGACTGGGAGCGACCGAGAGGATCGTAGTGAAGTTCTCGGCTCCGGTAACGTCGGGTGTGAGCCCTCCGCTCTCCGCCTGCTTCTGCCAGTCGGGGTTGTCCGTCGTGAGGTCGGGGCTGATCCGCTCCCAGCTCTCTCCGCGGTCCTGCGAACGGTGAACGAACTGGCTGCCGTAGTAGATCGTCGCCGGATCGAAGGGGTCCTGGGCGAAGGCCGCATTCCAGTTGAATCGGAGGCGTTCTCCCTCGGGAGGAGCCGGACGGATGTCCTTGCGTTCACCCGTCCTGAGGTCCCAGCGGATCAGGAAACCCTCCTGGCTCATGGCGTAGCCACGCATCGGATCGGCCGGATCCGGGGCCGTGTCGAAGCCGTCTCCGAACCCCACCTCGTCCCAGTGATAGTTACGGATCCCTCCGTTCTCGAGCACGGTGGACGGGCCCTTCCACGAGCCGTTGTCCTGCATACCGCCGTACACGTTGTAGGGCTGCTCCATGTCGACACGGATGTGATAGAATTGGGCGAGCGGCAGATTGCGCACGAAGCGCCACGTCGAGCCACGGTCGTGACTGATCGCGACGCCGCCGTCGTTGCCTATGATGATGTGGGAGGCGTCCCCGGGGTTGATCCACATCGCGTGGTGGTCCGGGTGAATGTCCCAGCCCACGAGTTGCTGGAAGGTCCGGCCGCCGTCCTCCGATACGCTGATGATCGACCAGAGACTGTACACACGATCCGGCCATTCCGGATCCACTCTGATGTCCGCGTAGTAGAAGGGCCGATTTCCCACGTTGTCGCCCTTCCCCACCATGCGCCAGGAGATACCCCCGTCGTCTGAGCGGTAGAGCGCGTTCTGTTCGGCCTCGATGAGGGCATAGACGATGGAGGGATCCGATGGGGCCACGGCGACCCCGATGCGCCCGAGCTCGCCCTCGGGGAGCCCGTCCTCGGGTGTCAGCCGGTCCCAGGTGTCCCCTCCGTCACGCGTCACGTACAGCCCCGATCCGGGACCACCGGAACGGAAGAACCAGGGCCAGCGCCGGTAGTCCCACATGGCCACGAACATCTTGTCTGGATTCTCGGGATCGACGGCGAGGTCAGCGGCGCCCGTCCTCTCGTCGACATACAGGATCTTCTCCCACGCCTTCCCTCCGTCCCGTGTACGATAGACGCCACGCTCCGTGTTTTCGCCCCATTCCTGCCCCAGAGCCGCCACGTAGATCACATCCGGGTCTCCCGGGTCAACGATGATGCGCGTGATTCTCTCCGTGGCTTCGAGCCCGAGGTGCTCCCAGCTGCGGCCCCCGTCCCGGGTACGATACACTCCGTTTCCGACGGACACGCTGTTGCGGACGTTGCCCTCTCCGGTGCCCACCCAGACCACCTCGGGATCCGTCGGATGAATCGCGATGGCCCCTATGGAGGCCACCGGCTGATCGTCGAATACCGGCTCGTAGGTCAGGCCTCCGTTCACCGATTTCCACAGTCCACCGGTGGCGGCCCCCACGTAGACCACCGTCGGATCACTCGGAGCCGCCGTAACGTCGGCGACACGACCGCTCATCCCGGCCGGGCCGATGGTTCGCGCCGTCATTCCGGCCAGCAGCCCCGGATCGACCTGGGCGGTGGCGGGAGTCACCGGCCAGGCGCAGGCCAGCAGGACGAGAGAGGCGATCGACGCGGGACGCGAAAGACGGGGCTGACTGTGCTCGCGGAGACGCATGTGCACTACCTGTGTTGGGCGACGGTGGAGACGACACGGTTTGCAACGGTCGCTCGAACATACTGATGGCCGTACGCGCCGGGCCAGCCGCGCCCCCCCATCTGGACGGCCGAGGGGCAATACGGCAGTTTCCCGACGACATGGTACGACGCGGATCTTTCCCGGCTTCCTTCCCTTTCCAGACCGATCTGCCCTCCCGGGGATCGCCGCAGGTAGTCGTGGTACCGGTGTTCGCCGCGCTGCTGATCGGATTCGTCGACCTGCTGCAGGCCCAGGTTCCCCCGTCCGCGCCTGGGGAGATTCCAGCCCAGCTCCCGCCCGTCGAAGCCACCGTCGCTCACCCGGAGGTGTCGGGGGCGGCGAGCGCGGTGGTGGCGGACCTCGATCCCCTTTCCGTGGAGCCGGCGGCCAGCGTATCTGACCTGCTGAGGACCATGCCGCTCGTTCGTGTCCGCGACAATTCTCGGGGGGAGACCCATCTGGCCTTCCGGGGCTCCGAGTCCCGGCAGATCGCCGTTCTTCTGGACGGCATTCCATTGACCGTCGGCTGGGACAACCGGACCGACCTCTCCGTTCTTCCCCTGACCGGGGCCACGCGGATCCGGGCGACACGCGGTCTGCCCTCCGTTCTTGCGGGCCCCAACGTGCTCGGGGGGGTCGTCGAAGTGGATGTGATGCCCGCTCCAGGCTCCGCCGGATCCCTGCCGTCCGATTGGGTCCGTGCATCCGGTGGGACCGGCGGCTCGGCGGCCGCAGATGTCAGTCTGCAGCGCACGATCGGCTCGGGCCGTTCCGGAGTCGCGCTGAGGGCGGGGGGCGGGTACCGGAGGTGGGACTGGGTGTCGCTGCCCGGCGGCGTTGGCCAGGGATCGCTCTCGAGCTCTACTCGGCGCCTGAACAGCGACCTCGAACAATGGAACGCCTTCGTAGCGGGTCGGCTCGAGGGGATGTCGGGTCGCTGGTTGGGCATTTCCTCGATGGCCTTCGGAGCGGAGCGCGGTGTGCCGCCGGAGCTCCATGTCGAGCAACCGCGCCTCTGGCGTCTCCCGGTCACACGGCGGTGGATCACCGTGCTGGGAGGAGGGATGGGCTGGTCGCTTGGAGGTGGCCTGCCGGGCAACGCCTCGCTCACCGGGGCCCTCGATCTCGGACGCTACGAGATCGAGGAATACGCTTCTTCCGCGTATGAGGCGGTGAGCGAAGAGGAGCGGGGAGACGATCGCACCCTGACGGTCAAGCTGGACGGTGCGCAGCAGCTGGGCTGGGGAGCGCTGGCACTCAACCTCACAGGAACCGAAACCGTTCATGATGAGACGCTGGCGCCGGGTGGGCAGCGCCGCTTCCGGCAGCGACTGTTCAGCGGCGCGGCCGAGCTCGACCTGCCTCTCTTCCGTGGCAAGCCGGGAGAGGGACTCGATCTCGTGCTCGGAGGGAGCGTCGACGGGTCCGACACACCGGAGACCGGAGGCCTGGAGGAACGGGCGCCGACGTGGGATTGGGGGGTCCTGATCGCCACCCAACTTCGGATCCCTGCCCTCAATGGCGAGGCACACGCGGGGCTCAGCCGGCGGACGAGAGCCCCTTCGCTACGCGAGCTGTATTCAGGCGCCCTCGGGCGGTTCACCGTGAATCCGGATTTGGGTCCGGAAACCCTGCTCGGCTTCGAAATGGGCCTCACGGGCCGCACCGCACGGGCGGACTGGCAGGTCGTCGCCTTCCATCACCGTCTCGGCGATGCCATCGTTCGAACCGCGACGGGAGGCGCGACCTATCGACGTGAGAACGCGGGTGAGGTGAGGGCCACCGGCATCGAACTGATGGCGAGCATGGATTGGCGAGCCTTCGGCTTCGATGCGGACCTGACCGTGCAGGACGTCGGCCAGTTCGGTGCGGACGGCACGCCGGACGGGGACCCCGAGTACCAGCCAGCGGTCGCGGGCAATCTCGGCCTTGCCGTGGGGCTCCCGGCCAGGCTGACCGGTCAGCTCGACGTCAGTTTCGTCGGCGCACAGTCCTGCGTTCACCCGGACCCGGGTCGAAACGACGGGCTCCCGGCCGCCGGCTGGGCCGGTTTCCGGCTGACCCGCTCCTGGAACATGGGAAGGGGTGCCCGCTCCCGAATTCTGGAGATCGGCATCGGAGTGCGAAACATCACCGATGCCGAGGTCTACGACCAGTGTGGCCTTCCGGCCGCCGGCCGGCAGTTCATCCTGGGAATCGGGTTCGGTTGACGTGCCGGGAGGCCGGATGCGCCCCCCAGCCCGAGCAGCCCATGTCGCTCGCATCGCCCCATGGATAGCTTTCGGGCCGGAACCCGCGAAAACGCCTGATCGAAGCCTACCGGAGGTCTCATGATTGCGCTCCGTCGAGTCGGTTTCCTGGTCCTCCTCCTCGGGCTCCTGCCCGGATCGATATCGGCCCAGCAGGGCCAGGAGGAAGCAGACGAGATCGACGGTCCGCCCGAGCTCGATGCTTCCCTCCTGGCGGGTCTCGAGCTTCGCGCCATCGGCCCGGCCCTCACCTCGGGCCGAATCGGCGACATCGCCATCCATCCGGCTGACCCCTTCACGTGGTACGTGGCCGTCGCATCGGGCGGAGTGTGGAAGACGAGCAACGCGGGCACGACATGGAAGCCGATCTTCGACAAGTACGGCTCGTATTCGATCGGTGCGGTCGCGGTGGACCCCGCCGACCCTCTCATCATCTGGGTGGGGACGGGTGAGAACAACAGTCAGCGGAGCGTCGGATACGGCGACGGCCTGTACAGGTCGGTGGACGGTGGCCGGAGCTTCGTCCGGGTCGGTCTCGATCAATCGGAGCACATCGGGAAGATCCTCATTCATCCGCGGGATACCGATGTGGTGTTCGTCGCTGCACAGGGGCCCCTATGGGCGCCCGGGGGGGACAGAGGGCTGTACCGAACGGTCGACGGGGGCGAAACGTGGGAGGCGGTTCTCGAGGTCGACGAGAACACCGGCGTCACGGACGTGGTCATGGACCCGACGGATTCCGATGTGCTGTATGCGGCAGCCTACCAGCGAAGGCGACACGTGTGGACGCTGATCGATGGGGGCCCCGGCTCCGGGATCTACAAATCGGTGGACGGCGGAGACAGCTGGAAGAAGATCAACAAGGGCCTCCCCTCCGTGGACCTCGGCCGGATCGGACTCGCCATCTCGCACCAGCGACCGAGCGTGCTCTATGCCACGGTCGAAGCGGCGGCCGAAGAGAGCGGCTTCTTTCGGTCCGACGATCGAGGGGAGAGCTGGACCCGGATGAGCGACTACATCGCCAGCAGCCCCCAATACTACCAGGAGATCGTGGCCGACCCGCATCGCTTCGATCGCGTCTACTCGCTGGATACGCGGACCCGCGTCACGGAAGACGGCGGGGAGACCTGGGAGCCGCTCGGCGGTGAATGGCGCCACGTGGATGATCATGCGCTGTGGATCGATCCACGGGACGAGGATCACCTTGTGATCGGAGGGGATGGCGGACTGTACGAGACCTGGGATCGCGGTGAGAACTGGGATTTCAAGGCGAACCTTCCCGTGACCCAGTTCTACAAGGTCGCCGTCGACAACGCGACACCGTTCTACAACGTGTACGGAGGCACACAGGACAACGACACGCAGGGCGGCCCGTCCCGCACGACGTCCCGGCACGGCATTCTGAACAGCGACTGGTTCATCACGGTGGGCGGGGACGGCTTCGACCCCGCCGTCGACCCGGAGAACCCGAACATCGTCTATTCCCAGTGGCAGTACGGGGGGCTGGTCCGCTTCGATCGAAGCACCGGTGAACGAATCGACATCCGTCCACAGCCGGCGGTGACCGATCCTCCTCTACGGTGGAACTGGGATTCCGCCCTCATGATCTCGCCGCATTCGGGGAGCCGGCTCTACTACGGAGCGCAGATTCTCTTCCGGAGCGATGATCGGGGGGACAGCTGGCGTCCGGTGAGCGGCGACCTGACCCGGAACATGGATCGGAACCAGCTCGAGGTGATGGACCGGATCTGGAGCGTGGACGCGGTGGCGAAGAACAACTCCACCTCGTTCTACGGAACGATCGTGGCGCTCAGCGAATCGCCCCTCGTCGAGGGCCTGATCTACGTCGGAACGGACGACGGACTCATTCAGGTGACGGAAGATGGAGGAGCCAGCTGGCGACGGATCGAGAAGCTGCCGGATGTGCCGGAGATGACCTACGTGAACGATCTCGAAGCCTCGTGGCACGATCCGAACACCGTGTACGCCGCGCTGAACAATCACAAGCGGGGTGACTTCGCTCCGTACGTCCTGGTCAGCCGCGACCGGGGAAGGTCGTGGACCTCGATCTCCGGAGACCTTCCCGACCGTGGATCGACCTACGCGGTCGCCGAGGACGACGAGGAACCGGGGCTTCTCTTCGTGGGCACGGAGTTCGGGCTGTTCACCAGCCGGGTCGGTGGTGGGGAGTGGATCCGTCTCAAGGGCGGGCTTCCGACCATCGCGATTCGGGACATCGAAGTTCAGCGCCGGGAAGACGACCTGGTTCTGGCTTCCTTCGGGCGCGGCTTCTACGTGCTCGATGACTACTCCGCTCTCAGGGAGTTGAGTGAGGATCTGGTCTCCGAAGCCGGTCACATCTTCCCGGTCCGGGATGCCTGGATGTATGTGCAGCGGACGCCGCTCGGGAGCGGAGAGAAAGGCAGCCAGGGTGCATCCTTCTTCACCGCGCCGAACCCGCCCTTCGGAGCGGTCTTCACGTACTACCTTTCGGAGACGCTCCGAACGCGGGAGCAGGCACGCCGACGGTCGGAGCGCCAGGCCTCGAAGGAGGGAGAGGATGTTCCCTATCCGTCGTGGGAGGCCCTGAAGCAGGAGGATCGGGAAGAAGAGCCGAGCGTATCTCTCGTAGTTCGCACGCAGAACGGAGACTTCGTGCGCCGGGTGGAGGGCTCCACGAAGGCCGGCCTCCACCGGGCGACCTGGGATTTCCGCTACCCCGGTTTCGGGCCGATCGCCATCGGAGATGACGGTGAAGGGCCCATGGCGCTGCCCGGAAGCTATACGGTGACCCTGGAGCAGCGAACCGAAGATGAGACCCTCCTCCTGGCGGGTCCGGTCGAGTTTCAGGCCAGGGTGCTCGGGGAGCCGAGCCTGCCCGCGGGGGATCGCGAGGCGAAGCTGGCTTTCCAGATGGAAGTCGGACGTCTCCAGCGCGCGGTCCTCGGAGCTGCGAGGGCGGCCGGCGAGGCGGCGGACAGGCTCGACGTTCTCGCGTACGCGGCCGAGGTCACCCCGGGACTGGAGCCCTCGCTACGAGATCAGATCCGGCAGATGCAGCTCAGGCTGCTCGACTTGCGCGAAGAGCTCGAGGGAGATCCGACCCGTCCGCGGCGCAGCGAACCGGCTGCACCGGGGATCCTGGACCGCGTCCAGACCATCGTGGGAGGGCAATGGTCCAACACCGCTGCACCGACGGGAACACAACGGGAGCAGCTGGCCGTCGCGGATTCGCTCTTCGGCGGGATGGTGGACGAGTTGCGACGACTCGTGGACCGGGATCTCCCGGATCTCGAGAATCGACTCGAAGAGGCCGGGGTCCCGTGGACTCCGGGACGGGGCGTTCCCCGATGGCCGGAGCGGTGATCCCGGTGCGGGAGAGGACCGGATGCCCGGCGCCGTCCTCCCGATGGGGCCGACGCGCCCTCATCGCGTCGGTCCTGTGCGGGCTGGCGGTGGGCTCGGGCTGTGCGTCGTCCAGCCTGCGCACGGCCGGTGGCTTCCGAGAACAGAACCGTTCCAACCTGCAACGTCTGAAGATCGGAATGCCCCGGGACGAAGTGCTGTCCATCATGGGCGCGGAGAGCCTCCAGCGCCCGGCCGGCACGGAGGGCAGCGGCGCGGTTCAGACGGCCCGGGACACGGTCGGCGTAACGCAGGTGCAGATCCCGCTCGGAGCCCGTGCGCCGGCCCTGTACAATCCGATGCGGAGCGCCACGTATGAAGCGGGCGGCGCGAGCTGGGAGGTCCTGTTCTACTACGTCCGGATGGTGAAGGACGACGACCGGGTCAGCGACGATGAGCTCGAGCCCGTCGTGCTGAGGAACGGGATACTCGCGGGACGCGGCTGGAGCTACTGGCGGGAGACGGCCCGGTCCGAGGGTATCCCGCTGGGTGGAGGAGAGTCAGCCGGGTCCTGACCTCCCCACCCGGGCCCGTCGCGTGGTGCGGCGGTCGCGAGCGGCCTCGTCACAGCAGCGCCTCGATCTCGTCCATGATCCGATCCATCCGGCGCAACAAGGACTCGTACGGCTCCGGTCGAGCGAGATCCACTCCCGCTTCGACCAGCAGCTCGTATGGATAGCCTGAGCCCCCCGCGGCGAGCAGCTCGAGGTACGCCTCCGAAGCACCGGGAACGCCGTCCAGAATCCG
>NZ_JBZQEK010000114.1:0-3384 GCF_058719085.1 Candidatus Benthicola sp. | reverse complement strand
TTCGCTCACCATCCCACACCCCATCCCGGGCGAACAGCAGCCCGAAACGCGCGGCGTCCCGGGCGGACAGGCGGAACGGGTAGGCCGGATACATCGACTTGTCCCGCTCGTAGTGGTAGTAGCCGTCCGAAACGCGCCAGTCCTCCATCTCCAGCGGCACCGCGAAGTACTCGTCGAACGCCTCGAACACATCCGCGCCGGTCTCCAGCGCCAGGATGGCGGCGAGGGTGTTGAAGTCCCAGTTGTTGTACGCGAAGTAGCGGCCGGGGCCCTCGCTGCCCCGGGGACGGGAGTCGGTCCGACCCGCGTACGCCGCCGGGTGGAAGACGCCCGATCGGGCCTTGAGCAGATCGAGGATCCGGGCCTGTTTCTCGCTGTCGAGCAGCGGCTCCGGCTCGTCGTCGATCCCGAGGTCGGCGAGCGTCTTGTTCAGCTCGATCTCGCCGCGGTCCCAGTAGATCCCGTACAGCGCCGACAGAAAGCTCTTCCGGACCGAGTGGCACATGAAGCGGCGCCCCACATCCCCCCAGGCCGTGACGACGGCTCCATCGCGGATCACCATGAACGCCGATGATGGAAGCTCCGCCCACGTCTCGTAGGCCGCCTCGAGCTTCGCCGGATCGAAGCCGGCCTGCTCGACGCTCGCGTACCGCATCCATTCGTCCCCCGGAAACCGCTCGCCGCCCGGCTGCGCGAGCAGGGTCGAGGAATGAACGAGCAGGAAGAGAGGAAGAAGAAGGGCAAGAACGGGTCTTCGATGGGGCTGGCCGTAGCGTCGCATGTCGGGATCCCGGTTTCGAGTGTGAGCCGGCGCCGTTACGCGCCGCTGCAAAGGTAAGAACAACCTGAGGAAGGCGCCCGTTGACCCGGGGGATCGGCGAGGGGCAGCTTGCCGTGAGGGCGGGCGAGCCCACTTCGGGTAGCGCGAGCCGTCCGTCGATCGGTGGAGGGTTCGGAGTGATGACACGCCTGCTGCTCATTGGCATCGCGGCTCTCGCTGCGGCGGGAGCGTGGCGTCTGGCCCGCTGGTACTGGCGACCGCGCCTGGTCCTTCCCGGTGAGGTCCGCCTCGAGCGGAGAGCCGGTGGAATCGACGTGTGGCTGCACATCCGAAACGAGGGGGCGGGCCGAAGCCGGAACTGCCGGGCGATCCTCGTCCGCTGCGAACGGCGCGAGGCTTTCGGCTGGCTGCGCATCGAAGCGCCGGCACGGTCGGATGACGGGATCGGGCCCGGAGACGTAGGTCGAACGGATCCCGGTGCCGGGGGCACGTGTATCCCGGCAGGCGGGTCGGCAGAAATCCGTCTCGATCGACGGATCCCGGAGGTTTCCGGTACCTATCGGCTCGATGTCGCGGCGCTGAACGGTGAGGAAAAGCGCTCTTCGTACGTTGTAGAAGTGGAAGCCGGCGCCGGCGCCGGTCCCGATCGGGACGAGCCGGGCGGCAGGGAGGGGACATGAGGATGATCGAAGGCGCGCCGACTCGCTTCGGCAAGCCATGGCTCGCGGCCGTGGCCGGGCCCGTTCTGTTCGCGACGGCGTTTCTGTGGATTCTGGCCATACCGGCCTGCGGCGGATCGGACTCGCCGACCCACACCGGGCCCGAACCGGAGCCGGAAACCCCGGCCCTGGCCGATCCGCCGCCCGACGGTGCCTCGGCCGCTGCCACCATCTCGGCGACCGACGTTCTCCAGCGGGTGGAGATCATCGCGGACGACTCCATGCGGGGGCGCTGGTCTCCCAGCCCGGAGCTCGACCGGGCGGCCGTCTATCTCGCCTCGGAACTGAGCAGGTTCGGACTGCAGCCGCAGGGCACGGACGAGGATGCCGAATGCTCGACGCGCGGAATCGACGCGGGCGACTGCCCGTATCTGCAGTGGTTCTTCGCCCAGCCGGGAGACACGGTCAAATCGGTGAACGTGATCGCCCGGCTGACCGGATCCGATCCCGCTCTCAGCCAGGAACACGTGGTGATCGGGGCGCATTTCGATCACCTCGGGGTCGGATTCCCGGTGGCCGATGATTCCATCTACAACGGCGCCGATGACAACGCCTCCGGAACCACGGCCGTTCTGGAGCTCGCGGAGGCGTTCGCCTCCCTCGACACGCCTCCGCGGCGGTCGATCCTGTTCGTGTTCTTCAGCGCGGAGGAAAGGGGGCTGCTCGGTTCCCGCCACTTCGTCACGACGCCGGAAGCCCCGATGGGAAACGTGGCCGCCATGATCAATCTGGACATGGTCGGCCGTAACTGGACGGACACGGTGGCTGCCATCTACCAGCTGAACTCGGACATCTTCGAGCGGGCTACCCGCGTCGCCGAGGCCCGCCCGGAGCTCGGAATGAGCCTGCTCACGGACCCGTGGCCCGGCGAAAACCTGGTCAACCGATCCGACCAGGCGCCCTTCGTGACGTACGGCATCCCGGTTCTGTTCCTGACCAGCGGTCTCCACGTCGACTACCACCGTCCATCGGACGAGCCGGACCGCCTGGACTACGAGAAGACGGCCCGGCTGACCCGACTCGTGTTCTGGATCGGCTGGGAGTTCGCGGAAGCCGAAGAGCCGCCCGGGTTCCCGATGTGAAAGAAGGCCGGCCGGGGCGAACCCCGGCCGGCCTTTTCTCTCGCTCCCCCCACGATCCGCCTCGAAGGGCGGGGCCGGATCAGTCGATCTCGTGGAACTCCACCCGCCGGTTCTCCTGCCGTCCCTCCGGCGTCTCGTTGGTCGCCGTGGGCCGGGTTTCACCGAGCCCGCGCGCCGAGTAGAACGCCGCGTCGAGCTCCGGGAAGTTGTCCAGCAGGTAGGTGAGCACGGTGTTCGCCCGGCGCTCACTGAGCTCCTGGTTGTACTCCATCGACGCGATCGCGTCCGTGTGACCCTGGATCTCGAACTTGATGCCCGGCCTCTGGAGAAGCGCGAGACCCACCTGGTCGAGAATCGGCATCGATTCCGGCCGCAGGGTGTCCTCGTTGAAATCGAAGTACACGTTCTGCAGCACGAGCAGTCCCGCCTGGATCCCCTCCTGGATCTCGCTGCACCCGGTGTCGTCGACCGGGACGCCCGGCGGCGTGTCCGGACAGCGATCGATGCCGTCCAGGTACCCGTCACCGTCGGTATCGAACGGACAGCCGTCCTTGTCCACGAGGGCTCCCGGCGGCGTGTCAGGGCACTTGTCGAGCCCGTTCAGGACCATGTCGAGGTCATCGTCGGACGGACAGCCGTACTCGTCCACCGTGGCGCCGCGCGGGGTGTTCGGGCACTGGTCCCACCCATTCGGTACGCCATCGAGGTCGGTGTCCAGGGGGCACCCGTCGTCGTCGACGATCACGCCGGCCGGCGTGTCCGGGCACAGGTCGCCGCGGTTGTAGACCCCGTCCTTGTCGGA
>NZ_JBZQEK010000113.1:0-4912 GCF_058719085.1 Candidatus Benthicola sp. | reverse complement strand
CGGCGAGGAGAGCGGTGCCCGGACCGACTCCTGAGTGGGAGGAGCCCGATGCGCTCCGATGCATCGACCGTGGAACAGTACCTGTCCGACCTGCCGGAGGATCGCAGGTCGGCCCTCGAGACCGTGAGGGAGACGATCCTCGCGAACCTCCCCGAGGGCTACGAGGAAGCGATGAACTGGGGGATGATCGCCTACCAGGTTCCGCTCGAACGGTATCCGGACACGTACAACGGGCAGCCGCTGATGTACGCGGCGCTCGCCTCACAGAAGAACCACATGGCCGTGTACCTCACCGGCATCTACATGTCGGAGGCGTCCCGTGAGGCATTCGAGGCCGCGTACCGGGCGACCGGGAAGCGGTTCGACGTCGGCAAGTCGTGCGTCCGGTTCCGGAAGCTGGAGGACCTTCCGCTGGACCTGATCGGCGAGACCATCGCCTCGGTGTCGGTCGACCGAATGGTGGCCCGGGCGGAGGAAGCGGGCTCGATCCGGAAGGGAAAGAGCTAGAGGGGCGCCCGCCACGCCGGGTTGACGCTGACCAGGTACTCCCAATCGCCGTCATCCAGGCCGCGGACGACGTCCATGCGGATCAGGTCCCACAGGAGGGACACGCCGGCGCCGACCGAAGGGCGCAACCCGTCCGAGCCCGTCACTCCGAAGTTCTCCGCGGCTGCGCTCGACACGGCCGTGATCCGGCTCCAGCCGACCGACCCGAGGACCCGCAGGCGCACCCACGGGGCCGCCACGTTGCGGGAGACCGCGGCGAGCATGTACGCCCCCTGGTCGCCGCCCCATGGCCGGAACCCGTAGCCCGGCACGGTGCTGCGGCCGCCGAGCAGGATGAGCCGCTGCTCCGGCAGCGTTCCGGTGGCGAGGGCAACGGCGCCCGAGGCCTCCCACTGCCATACCGCGTCCGGATCGGGCGGTGTGGCCTCGAACGAGCCCCGCCAACGCGTGTACCCGAAGTCGCCGCCGTCGGCGAGTTGGGATCGGAAGGTCACGCTCCACACGGCGGCCAGCGCGGACCCGAAACGCCGCGTGAGCTCGAGATCCAGGTGAGGGTCCGCCCCCTCTTCGATCGGCTGCACCGGCCTCGTCGCCCCGGATCCGATCGGACCGGCGAGGTCCGCGGCCGACTCCTGCTCTTCCCACACGGCGGCCACCGTGCCCGTCCAGGGGCCGATCGGGGTGGAGACCGATAGAGCCGCCCCATCCCGGAAATAGGGGTCGGTGTAGTCGTCGCCCCAGAACAGGGCCCCGAAGGTCGAGATCACGCCCGCGGCGGCGGGGAACGGTCCGATGTCCGTCAGCCGGTTGACGTAGCCGTACAGGCGAAACGTCGTCTCGCCTACCTCCTGGCGCAGCTCGAGGGCCGCCTCGGGGCGCTCCCGGGAGAACGGGTACCCCGCCCATCCGTACGCCGCGGTGCGACCTCCGATCTGCCAGCTCGCCCCGCCGCCCACGAGGAGTCCCTCCGCCCTCCTGTACCGGAGACCGGCCGACAGGTCGGGGAGGAAGAACCGCACCCGGTCGCCGCCGCCCAGGTATCGTCCGGCCGCGATCGAGACGGCCTTGCGCTGGAGCCGGGCGAAGCGCGCCGAGTCCTCCGGGGCGAACTCGTCGGTCACCCGAACTTCCTGCCGCCGCCAACCCGCGTAGCGGGCGAGCTCCTTCTGTGGAAGGGCCGCCACCCGGTGCCCTCCCCTGAGCCGGTAATGGGGCTCCGGGTCGAGGTCGTATTCGAGGATTTCGAAGTTGGCCCGGATCGTGGTGGAAAACGGAAGGTCCATCCAGCGGATCTGCCGGCGGACCTCCACTCGCTGTCGTACCGGAAGCCACCACCTGCGGTCGACCCAGCCGTTGGTGAGCTCGAGGCTGATGCTGCTGACCGTGGGATCGATGTACGCGGACGGCGTGAAGGACACGGACATCCGGGCGATGGCCATGGACGCGTAGTCCAGGTCGAGCGTTCCGATCACCCCGGGATCGTTCTGGCAGGCCGGTCGGACCTCGATTCGATACACTTGCGACGTGTGGGGGCCGACCATGACGGCCATCGAGTCCACGAGCCGGTACTCGTAGTACCCGGTCGCCCCTTCGGCGATCGGGTGCAGCACGTCCCGCACCTCGTCGCCCTCCCCGACCTGGATCCTCGGTCCGAAGTTCTCCATCACGAGGCTGAGGTGGTCGACGTGATAGTGGATGCGGGTCGGGGCCCAGGTGACGTTGCGGCGACCGACGATGGTCTGGAGCGATCCACGTCCGCGCGCCCACTCGAGCTGCAGGGCGATGCGGTCCGTCCGCACCGTCTGCTCTCCTCCGAACTCGCCGAAGTCGGCCAGGAAGTCCACGTGGCCCTCGGCGTAGGCATCGAACGCGGACAGCGTCGTGTCCGAGTACGCGTTCCGACGCTCGACGGCCGCCTCGTGGATGATGCGCACGACCCGGGACGCGTTCCAACCGGAGGCGCCGGAGTCGGGAAAGGGGCGACAGGCGTCAGAGGGAGTCTGACCGAGGGCGTCCGAAGCCGGGATGAGCAGCAGGGCGCTCAACAGCACCGGCAGGGCCCGGGCCCCGAGGCCGATACGAGTTCGAATTCCGGGCCGCGCCTGTTGGTGCGGCCCGCCACGAGCGAGCGGTTGTTCGTCTGTCACGGGAAGGGATACCGGCGAACGTCGCGGGGGTTTCGCTCCGCGGGAACTGCGAATCCCGCGAATGCCGCGCGACAGGCCTCAGGGCTCCGCGAAGAGGTCCTCCTGAGCTCCTCCGATTTCGGCGTCGGGCCCCTTCAGGCCGGCCAGGCGCCGGGTCCAGGCGTCCGCGTCGAAGCCGCCTTCCCGTTTCAGCATCCGTCTCAGCACGGCGGGCAGGTCCGCGAGTTCCTCGGCGAGGGCGTTCAGGAGGGCCATCGCTTCCGCCGATCGGGACATTTCGTCCGCTCCGGCCATGGAGTTGAGGATGGTCTGCTCGGAGCGCGAAGCGACCACCGGGTCTTCGCGGGTCGCCACGTAGACCTCGGTTCGCCTGCCCGGCCCCCGGCCTTCCTCGATCGGAAGGAGCCCTACGATCTCGTCCGATCGCCAGTATCGGCCGTATCCGAGGTATATCATGCGTCCAGGAACGATCTCCACGGCGCCTCCAGGCTGTGAGGTGAAGGGTGAAACTCCGGACGCCCCGGGGAGGTGTCAACCGGATTCCGTTCCTCGTTCGGGAGCGTCGGCGGGTCCCGGCCGGCGGTCGCCGCGGAGGCAGGCTATTTGCTGTAACTTATGAATCCCCTCGAGGGTCCGGTGAGCGCCCGGCAGCATCACGAGCGGGCAGCCGAACCGAGATGAAGACCATCGAACCGGAGCGGGAAACCGTGGCCAAGATTCGGAAGGAAGAGGCGCTTCGATATCACAGCGAAGGGCGGCTCGGAAAGATCGCCGTGATTCCCACGAAGCCCTGCGTCACTCAGAGAGATCTGTCCCTAGCCTACACGCCCGGCGTCGCGGAACCGTGCCGCGAGATCGAGAAGGACGTGGAGGCCGTCTACCGGTACACGGCTCGCGGCAACCTCGTGGCGGTGGTGTCCAACGGCACCGCCGTGCTCGGACTCGGCAACATCGGCCCCGAGGCCTCCAAGCCGGTCATGGAAGGTAAGGGTGTGCTGTTCAAACGCTTCGCTGACATCGACGTGTTCGACATCGAGATCGATGCCCCCGATCCGGCCGATGTCATACGGTTCTGCGAGATGCTCGCGCCCACCGTGGGCGGGATCAACCTCGAAGACATCAAGGCCCCCGAGTGCTTCGAGATCGAGGAGACGCTGAAGGAGAAGCTCGACATCCCGGTGTTCCACGACGACCAGCACGGCACGGCCATCATCTCCGGCGCCGCCCTGGTGAACGCCCTCGAGATCGTGGGCAAGAAGATCGACGAGGTGCGGATCGTGTTCTCCGGCGCCGGCGCCTCGGCGATCGCCACCGCAAACCACTACGTGCGCCTCGGAGCGAACCCGAAGAACCTCTGGTTCGCCGACTCGAAGGGCGTGATCAGCACGAAGCGGGACAATCTTACCCCTCAGAAGGCGATGTATGCCCAGGACACCGACCTCGAGACGCTGGCCGAAGCCGCGGTGGGCGCCGACGTGCTGGTCGGGCTGAGCGTGGGCGGGATGTTCACGCCCCGGATGATCGCCTCGATGGCGGACGACCCGATCGTCTTCGCCATGGCCAACCCGGACCCGGAGATTCTGCCGGAGGATGCCCTGGCCGTACGTGACGACGTCATCATGGCCACCGGCCGATCGGACTACCCGAACCAGGTGAACAACGTGCTCGGGTTTCCGTTCATCTTCCGGGGGGCGCTCGACGTCCACGCCACGAGCATCAACGACGAGATGTTCCTGGCGGCGACGCACGCGCTCGCCACGCTCGCCAAGGAGGACGTGCCCGAGTCGGTGGCCGCGGCGTACGAGGGAAGGCGCCTCCACTTCGGGCGCGAGTACCTGATCCCGACCCCGTTCGATCACAGGGTGCTGCTGTGGGAGGCGAGCGCGGTCGCGGAGGCGGCGATGCGCACGGGGGTGGCCCGCCGGCAGATCGATCTGGAGGAGTACCAGCACGAGCTGGAGGCGAGGCTCGGACCGGCGCGCGAGCTGATGCGAACCATCATGGACACGGCGCAGCACACGCCGAAGCGGATCGCATTGCCCGAGGGCGAGAACGAGACGGTGGTCCGCGCCTCTCACGCCATCGTGGACGAACGTCTCGGCACGCCGATCCTGCTCGGCAACCCGGAAGTGATCCGGGAGATCGCGGCTCGCGAGGAGGTCGACCTCGAGGGCGTGGAGATTCTGGATCCCGCCTCCTTCGATCGGCTCGAGGAATACGCCGGACACCTGTTCGAGCGCCGAAAGCGCAAGGGCGTG
>NZ_JBZQEK010000112.1:0-10482 GCF_058719085.1 Candidatus Benthicola sp. | reverse complement strand
GTTCTCTACGATGAGGGCGAAACGACGTTCCGCCGACAGTTCCGCGCGGCCGGCCGTGTGTGGCGTGATGAAGACGTCGTCCCGGTCCCACAGGGGATGGCCGGCCGGAAGGGGTTCGGGATCCGTGACATCGAGCAGAGCTGCCCCGATCTTGCCAGAATCCAGTCCTTCCAGCAGGGCTTCCGTATCGACCACGGCCCCGCGGGCGATGTTCACCAGCCAGGCACCGCTCTTCATCTGGTCGATCGTCCGGCGGTCGATCATGCCGCGCGTCTCATCCGTCAGCGGCACGGCGAGCACCACGATGTCCGCCTGCGGCAGCAATCGGTCGAGGTCGGCCGCGGTACCCAGCTCGTCGATGTAGGGTGGGGCGGGACGCGCCGTCCGAACCGTGCCGAGGACCCGCATGTTGAACGCGTGAGCGCGGATCGCGATCTCCGTACCGATTCCACCCACGCCCACGACCAGCATCGTGTGGCCCTGCAGGGCGCTCAGAGCGCTTCCCGGTCCACGCGACCACTCCCCTCGGCGATCGGCGTCGAGGTAGTAGGGCAGGTTCCGGGTCAGGGTGAGCAGCATGGCGAACACGTGCTCGGCGATCACCGGTCCGTACATGCCCTTCATGTTGGTGAGCACCACCTCCTGCCTCGACATCAGCTCCGGAATCGTGATGTACCGGTCGACTCCGGCGCTCCAGGACTGAGCCCACCTCAGGTTCGGCGACGCCTCGAGGAACTCCGACGTCAGCAGGTCCGCGTCGACGCCGTGCGCCCTGTCGGCATACTCCATCGCAGAGGCGCGATCGAGATTGCGTATGATCCTGACGTCGGGCGCGACCGCGCGAATCGAGGCGAGCATCTCCTCCGACATTCCGGACGAGAGATAGACGAGCTCTGCGGGGAGGTCGGCGGCCGGGATCGCCGGGACCGCATTCCGGTCCGATCCAAGCGGGATCTCGTTGCGGAAGTCTTCCTGCGCAGTCCCGGGTGCGGGCCGCGATAGCGCCGCGACGGCCGCCACGAGACAGGCGATCCTGAACGGAATCATCCTCGAGCTTTTCACAGGGGCTTCTCCCCGGTTGAGGTCAGGCGACGGGATTCTGCGCTTCCTGCTGCACAGAGGCCGGTCAACGGGCTGGCGTCGGACCGGCATCCGGGGCGTTGCCGCTCCCGGGCGTCCAATCGAGATATGTGGCCTCGGTGCCCCGGTCCGACAGTACGATCACCGCGCGCAGACCATCGGTGACGTACGGGTCACCCGTCAAGTTGGTCCGGGGCGACGCTGGAAGCGACGGACCCACCCCTCCGACGTACCCGACCCGCGAAATACGATGGGCTGCCCGCAGATTGTCGACCACGAAGTCCCGGGCCTCGTCTACCTCCGGGTCGATCTTGTGGGTGGTCAGATTCCAGGTCTTCGGCGTGAACCTGACGCCGATGTCGCGGCTGATCTGTCCGATCCACACCTGCTGGCCAGCCAGAGCCCGGTCGGTCCGCCACAGCCGCAGATGGATGCGCTCGTTGATCACGGCGCGCGCCCTCTGCAGCGCCAGATCCTGCATCGCGCCGTCGTGATACAGCGAGCTGACCGGCGAATACCGATACTCGGAGTCGAAGAGGAAGGCCTTCGCCATCTTGATGCTGGTGGAGACGGTAATCGCCTCCGCCGGATCCCAGCGACCGCCGAACGCCCGCCGGACGGTGTCGGCGTCGCCCACCACGACGAGGTTCAGGGGATCCCCTTCGACGTTGCCTCGCTTGTTGGTCGTGGCTCGCGGCTGGGTCTCGAGCCATGCCAGCAGCTTCGTCTCCGTTGTTTCCTCGAGCTTGCGGCCGGCGGAAGTGTCATCCGCTTCGGCGCGAACGTCGAGACCGGGCACCTCGAGCGAGAAGTCGAAATCCAGCGTGCGTCGTCCCGCCATGACCTTCATCGCGACCCGCTTGGTGCCTTCATCCAGCGTGGTGAACACGAATCCCGCCCGCTCGGCGCCCGACGGGATGAGTCCGATCGGCAGGCCGTGTTCCTTGAAGTACGCGTTCATGCGCCGGTTGGCCCGGTAGGCGCTGATCACCTTGAAGGGAATCAGCGGAAGGAGTGGCAGGAAGACCCAAGCAAGAACTCCGAAACTCAGCAGGCGCTTCCCGGCGGAAAAGTGGCTCACGAAGGCCGCCTCGAGCGGTGTGAAATAGGCGGGGTCGATACTGAAGAGATCGAGCCGGATCGGCATGTCGGTGCCGTTCTCGAGGCGGACCCAGACGGGCTGAACCCCCTTCCGGGCGAGCCGCACTCCGAAGAAGCGATGGCTCTCCCGGTCGCTCATCGCCGCGACCGTCACGCCGACACCCCCGGCTCGTCGGGTCTCCGACCGGTCGAGGTGCGAGCGCTCATCCGGATCAGGAAGATAGGGAACCGTCAGCCAACGCCTCGGCCGCAGCAGATCGCTTCGCATGGGTCACCTGATTCGAGGGCGCCACACCATGGGACTCACCCGCCAATATAGGGAAGTGGTGTGCCGCAGGGAGATCCACGGTACGCAGGGGGCAGTCAGGCGGTGGCGCCTCCCGGCTCCGCGGTAGAGATTGGCAGCAGCTCACCGGGTGGTGATGGGCGTACGGTTTCCCCGGTCCCGATCACGGCGCTGAAGATGCTCCACGACCACAGCACGGGTCGTTTCGCCTTCGGGCTGGCCTCCCGGCCCGCCCCACGAAGCCGGAACGTGTGGATCCCCCGATCCTCGATGAACCCGGCGAGAGTCGCCGCCACCATCGTGTGGGCTGCCGCCCTGCTCGGACTGGCTCGCGCGGCCGGGGCCCAGACCGCTTCCGACGAGCTGGGGACGTGGCTCGTGGTCGAGGGAACCAACCACGTCACCGACCGCTGGACGGTGTACACGGAGGGGCAGCTGCGTCTCTACGAGATCGCGGCGGATGCCGAGGCGGCCCTGGTGCGGGTGGCGCCACAGTACGCGTTCAACCCCACGGCCCAGCTCGGATTGGGATACACCTACAAGTGGTCCTGGCCCTTCGAGGACGGGGGCGGAGCGGACGGCACCGAGCCCGACGAAACCGAGAATCGACTCCACGAGCAGCTCACCCTGAGGCAGGCGTGGGGCCCGACGGCGCTGGAGCACCGGTACCGCGCCGAGCAGCGCTGGCAGACGCAGGACGGTGAGACCACCTATTCGAACCGGGTTCGGTATCGCTTCCGGGCCACCGTGCCCCTGAACGGTCCCCTGGACCGGGCCGGCACCTTCTTCATCAACTCCTCGGACGAGATCTTCGTCGACGTTTCGGGCACGCTCAGCTTCAACCAGAACCGGCTGTCGATCGGGGCGGGATACAGGCTCGGAGATCATTCCGACCTCCAGCTGGGCTACGTGTACCAGTCCAAACCGGATGCGAACTACCAGCGACTCCAGGTCCACTTCACCTACGGTCGCCCATTCCACGGGTTCTTCGCGCAGAGATTCTAGCGATGCCACTCCGCTTGGAGTGTGGGACGGGTACCACAGGTGCCACTGCGCGGCCGACAGGATTCTGCCGGGAACGTCGTCTCGCACGTCTTTCCGGGCATGCCGGGGTCGCGAATCGGTTGATTTGACGGGCTGATTCTTCTGCTCAGCCAGCAATAGCCCTCGCGGGCCCGCCTGGACCTCACGATCCGGCACATCGCTTGCCTCCACCACACCCGGGTTCGAGCCGGACATCGTCAGACAACAACCGTGGAGGCCTCTTCTTGCCGTCGATCAACGGGCCGGGAGTCGAAGCAACGCCACCTGCCGGCCAGCCAGCCGGCGGAGCCGTGCACCCCCCGAGACCCCTGCTGACCCGATCCTCGCTCAGCGGGCCGGAGAAGCTGCTGCTCGCCCTCGTGCGGGCCGACAGCAGGAGCCGGGTGACCGGAACGCATGTGGCGCCGCTTGAAGACAGGGCCTTCCGGTCCGTCTTCGGTTCCGTGGTCACCGGCCACGGAGTCATCGGTCTTGCTCTGACCGCCCTGCGGCGGTGTGAGGGGTTCAGAAGTCTGAATCCCGAGACTCGAGACGAGCTCATGGCGCCGCTGCGTCCCTTTGCCCTCCAGGCGGCTCTCTGGGACGCCGAGCGTGACCGCCTGCTGCGCGTGCTCCACGAGCACTCGCTGATTCCGGTTGTGCTCAAGGGCGGGGCGCTTCGGCTCACCGTGTACGAGGATCCGGTTGAGAGGCTCTCCGGGGACCTGGACCTGCTCGTTTCCGCCCACCGGCTGCGGGACGGTCTCGAGGCCCTGGCCGAGGCGGGCTACACGGACCACTGGAGCGATGAGGCTCGCCTCGAACACCTTCGGTACGGCTATCACCTGTCGCTGTCACACGCGAGCGGGTTCGAGGTCGAGCTGCACTGGGATCTGGCTCCGCGCGGCGAAGGGTTTCACTTCGACCCCGCGGCCTTCCTGAACCGCTCCGTCCTTCGCGAGCGCAGTGGGAGCGTCCCTGTCCGGGTTCCCTCACCCGAGCACATGGTTCTTCACCTCGCAGATCAGAACCGCGAGGACTCCTTCTCGAAGTTGAAGAGACTGGTCGACATCGATCGGGTGATCCGGGCCTGCGATCCGGCGGACTTCGATTGGGATGATCTCGTGACCGAGGCTCGGCACGGAGGACACGCTACCGTGCTCGCCCTGTGCCTGCAGCTCGCCGGCCGCCTGCTGGATACCCCAGTGCCGCCCAGTGTCGACCGGAGCCTGAAGGCATCGCCTGTCGCTCGCGCCCATCTGTCCCTGCTGAATCCGGAGGCATTCCTCGTCACACAGCAGGCGCATCGCTCCACGGTCGCGAAGCGAGCCCTTCACCTCTGGCTCATCTCGGGTTGGCGCAGGAGAGCTCGCTGGGCGCGGCGGGTGATCGATGGGAGGACCAACCCGATGGCGCACGTCTACTCGGCGCGTCGCGGACGGGTGATCAGCCTCTCGCTGCAGGCGCGCGGCAAGAGACTCTTCGCGCTCGCCAAGATGGTGGCGTACCACGGCCTCCTGTACACGGCCGCGCTTGGCCAGCGCCTCGGAGGCACCGCACGCCGAAGGCCCTTCTGGTCGGGCGCCCATCGCTCGACCCGCAAGCGTCTCGGTTCAAGTCTGCTCAAGAAAGGAGTCCCGTGGACTTCCCCGGCAAACACTACCTCCTGAGCCTGTTCCGACATCGGAAGGGTCTTCTCTTCCGGTTTCTGGCCACGACCGTGGCGTCGTCGCTGCTGTCGATGGCGGCGATCCTGCTCATTCGGGAGTTCCTGGAAGGCGTGCTCGGGCAGGGAGGCGGCCTGGCCGGAACCGTAGCGCAGACCTTCGGTCCGGTCACGGCGCTCTGGGTCGTCGCCGTGATGCTCATCGTGACGTACGTGGCGAGCAGCCTGGTGACGTTCGACAACCAGGTCACTCAGCAGCGCATCGTGAAGGTGCTCGAGCTCGGAATGATGGAGCGGCTGATTCGCCACATCCTCGGACTTTCCGTTCCCTACTTCGACCGGCAGAGCCACGGCGACATCATCCAGGCGATCCGCATCGATGTATCGCAGCTGCGCACGACCGTCCTGGCCATGGCGCGTCTCGTCCTCAACTCCTGCATGGCGGTCGCCCTGTTCGCCGCCGCACTCATGCTGAGCGTCCGGCTCACGCTCTGGTCTCTCGTGGTCCTTCCGCTGGCGGTGATTCCAATCGTTCTGACGGCCCGGCGGATCCTGGCCAAGTCTTTCGCGGTCCGGCGGACCGGCTACGTGCTGTACGACGTGATCCTGCAGCTGCTGCAGGGCATACGGATCATCAAGATCTTCCAGGCCGAGGAAGCCGAGGCCCGTGCGGCGATCGAAAGAGGCAGGGCGTACTTCGACCGCCTGATCGAGATGGTACGCGTACGATCGCTCGCCCAGGTGTACCTCGGCTCGCTATCGGGACTGGGCATCGTGGTCGTGATCGTGGTCGGCGGATTCGACGTGATGCACGGCCGAATGGAATGGCCCTCACTGCTCGCCTTCCTGATGGCGCTGCGCTCGATCCACGGTCCGCTCAACGTCGTGAACTCGACGTACGTGACGGTGAAGAACAACGCCGCCGCGGTGCAGCGGATCGGCGAAATCCTGGCTGAGCGACCCGAAGTGGTCGAGTCTCCGGATGCTCGCCCGCTCGAGGGCTCCCCGCGCACGATCGCGTTCCGGGACGTCTCCTTCCGGTACGACGACGAGGTGGTCCTCGATTCCGTCTCCTTCGAGGCCAGCGCCGGCGAGACCATCGGGATCGTCGGCCCTTCGGGCGCCGGGAAGACCACGATCCTCAACCTGATCGCCCGTTTCTACGATGCATCGTCCGGCCGCGTTCTCATGGACGGGCACGACGTCCGCGATCTGCGTCTGTCCGACGTGTATGACCGCATCGCCGTCGTCACCCAGGAGCCTTTCCTGTTTTCCGCCACGGTGGCGGAGAACATCGCCTTCGGCCGAAAGAGCTCGACGCGGGAGGATGTCGTCGCGGCGGCCGTGGCGGCGGGAATCGACGCGGAGATCCGCGAGCTGCCCGCGGGCTACGACACGCAGATCGGCGTGGGTGGACACGGCCTTTCCGGGGGGCAGGCCCAGCGAATCTCCATCGCCCGGGCGCTCCTGAAGGACGCGCCGATTCTCCTGCTGGACGAAGCGACGTCCAGCCTCGATTCGATCTCCGAGGCGAGGGTGCAGAAGGCCATCGATCGCCTGATGGAGGGACGAACCACGTTCATCGTGGCGCACCGGCTGTCCACGCTTCGCAACGCCGGTCGGTTGCTCGTGCTCGACTCCGGACGCCTCGTCGGCTGTGGCAGCCACGAGGAACTGCTCGCCACCTGTCCCCTGTACGGACGTCTCTGGTCGGCCCAGCAGGTGTCCCTGCCCGCCGCCGAGGCTCTGGCTCGCCTTCCGGGTGACGACGCCCGGGTCCCCATCGAGGCCGTACGGTGAGGAGGGGCTCATGAGACTCGTATTCGTGAACGAGGTGTTCTGGCCCGCGATCGGTGGGATCGAGGTGTTGAGCCACCGGGTCCTGGTCGCCCTGCAGAGTCGAGGATACGAAACGACCGTGATCACTTCGTTCGCCGGGGAGGATCTTCCCGAGCGCGACGAGGTGGATGGCATCCAGGTATACCGCCTGCCGTTCCGTCGGGCGCTCGCCGAGCGGGATCTCGAGGGGATCGTCCGGTGCCGGAGCGAGCTCACGCGCCTGAAGGCCGAGCTTCGACCGGACGTCATACAGCTCAACTTCTCCGGACCGAGCGGGTACTTCCTGCTCGCCACGGAATCCCCTGAAGATCCTCCCGTGGTCATGGCGGTCCGTCACTCGCTGGATGAGGGCGTCTCGGGAGACTCGCTCGTCGGTCGTCTGCTGACGAACGCCGCCTGGGTGACGGGGAACTCCATGTCGACTCTCCGGGGGGCTCGGCGAGTCGCTCCGGAGATCGAACCGCGTTCCTCGGTCATCTTCAATGCCGTCCAGACCACGGCCGCGCCACCGAAATCCCTGTCGTTCGATCCGCCGGAAATCGTCTGCCTCGGCCGGATCGTCTACCAGAAGGGCTTTCACGTCGCCCTCGAGGCGTTCCAGCACATTCACCGGCGCTTTCCTCGGGCGCGTCTCACGATCGCGGGGGACGGCCCGGAACGTGAGGCCCTGAGGCAGCAGGCATCGAGACTGGGCGTCGAGAAGGCGATCCGCTTCACGGGGTGGGTACGTCCGGAAGATGTGCCGTCCGTTCTGGAAGGAGCCTCCATCGTATTGATGCCGTCGCGCGAGGAGTCGTTCGGTCTCGTGGCGCTGGAGGCCGGCCTCATGTCCCGCCCGGTCGTGGCCTCCCGGGTGGGCGGCTTACCGGAAGTCGTCGATCACGGCCGAACGGGCCTGACGGTGCCGGTCGATGATGCGACCGCCATGTCCGACGCCGTCGTGCGACTTCTGGAGGACCCGAGCCTGGCCCGACGGATGGGAGAGGCTGCGCGGGCGAGGGGGCTGAAGGTCTTCGGCTTCGAGCGTTACGTGGACCAGTACGATGCCCTCTACCGGAAGCTGGCCGGTCACGGGCATGAGCAGAGAAGGGCGGGCTGACGTGAGAATCGTGATCACGGGTGCGGCCGGCCGGATCGGACGGCAGATGGTGCGCGAGCTCCGGCGGGATCACGAGCTCGTGCTGCTGGACCGACGTGCCCCCGGGGGATCCGGGATCATTCGCACCGATCTCGGGCTGTCGGGGTCGGGCCGACGGCTGGGCGGGCTGCCGGGAATCTTCCCGTGGGAGCACCACCTGCACGGTGCGCACGCCATCCTGCACCTCGCCGGGAACCCGAGTCCACGGGCTTCGCTCTCCCAAGCCATGCGCGGCAACGTCGATACGACCTGGAACCTGCTGGAGGCCGCCGAGCGCCACGGTGTGCCCCGCGTGGTTCTGGCGAGCTCGTGGAGAGCGGCCCGGCGACAGCTCGAGGCGTGCATGCACGCCGCGCAGACGATTCCCGATCCGGTCGCGGCGAGTCCTCTGTCCCCTTATGGCCTGTCGAAGGCGGCGGCCGAGGAGGCGGGGCGCATGGCCGTGCGCGCAGGGCGTGTGAGCACCTTCGTGGCGGTGCGGATCGGCTCCGTCACCTGGAAGCCTCCTCGTCCTCCCGAAGATCCGCTGCGCCGTGGCTGTGCCATCGGGGTCGCGGACCTGCGGTCGCTGTTGCGACTCACTCTCGAGCGCGATCTGGAGGGCTTTCACCTGATCTACGGCATCTCGCCGACACGAGACGCCGTCACCGATCTGATGGCCACACGGCGGCTGCTGGACTGGTCGCCCGTGGACGTTCCCGATGACCGGCACACCCCGTGCCGGGTCCAACACACTGCTTGAACAGGAGAACCCCATGAATCCGATCACTCAACCGGTCACCGAATCCCCGGTCCATGCCGATCAGCGGCTGGACGTACGGTCCGGTGACGTCGCCGCCAAGGAGATCGACGGGGAAGTCCTCGTCATGAATGTCTCGAACGGCATGTACTACAGCCTCACGGGCGTGGGTGCGGCCGCCTGGCGGCTTCTGGCAGACGGCAAGAGCATACGGCAGGTCGCTGGCGCCCTCGCTGACGGTTGGGGCGTGGATGCGTCGCGTACGCTCGACGACGTCATGGGGCTGGCCATCCGCCTCGTCGACGAGGGGCTCGTATCCGTAGAGACGACCTCCTCCTCCGATGAAGCGACCTCGATTCCCTCTGCCGAGACGTCGATTCCCTACGCGGCGCCGGAGCTGAATTCGTATTCGGACATGGCCGACCTGCTCGCGCTCGATCCGCCCATGCCCAGCCTGGCCGAGACCAGCTTCATTCCGCCGGAAGAGGCATAGATCGATGACGAGAAGCCCTTTGCACCGGTCCGAGCCGCGAGGTGCAGCGCCGGCGGCCGACGAACGCGCGGCCCAGGTGTTCGGAAGACTGCGCTACACCTTCGAGACCGGCCTCGAGGACCACGGGATTCCCTCGTACGAGGGGGCGTACCGGCTCGCCGGGCGACTCGTTCGGGTGCGTGTGCTCGGTGAGGAGCTGGCCCGCCGCGCCCACAGGCCGATCGCACACCTCGGCGTACCCATTCCTGCGGGGTCGAATGGTCGCTGGATCGAGCCTCCGGAGCTCTCGATCGATCTCTGGGACGAGTCCGCCGTGGGGCTCGCCTGCGCCGGCTGCGTGGCTCATGAAGATCTGACGCTGCAGGCCCGCGTGACGGCCTCGCATGAAGGACGTTTCGTTGCGGAGGAAAGGGCGCAGATCGTGACGGCCTTCGATCGCGCGGCCGGCCGGATCGTCGGCTGGGTGGGCGACGCGCGTCGTCTCACTCGCTACGAAATGGGACGCCCCCTTCACTCGCAGCTTCTTCTGTGGCATCGAGACCGGGGGGTGCAGGCGGTGCATTCTGGCCTCGTGGCTCGCGGTGGAAGCGGGGTGCTGTTCGGAGGGCCGGGAGGGTCGGGAAAGTCCACGGTCTCACTGACGTGTCTCGGCGCGGGTCTCGACTATCTGGCCGATGACTACGTGGGCCTCGAGCCGGACGGTAAGGGCGGCTATCGGGGCTACAGTCTCTATTCGTCCACCGCCGTCGACCCGTCCCACATGCGTCGCTGCTTCCCCGACCTCGTCCGGCACGAGATCCCGGGCGAGCTGCCGCACGAGGACAAGAGTCTCGTCCTTCTGTCGGAGCTGTTTCCGGATCAGCTGCCCCCGGTGGCTCAGGTGCGAGCCATCGCGCTGCCCCGGGTCACCGACCGGGTGGATACCATGATCCGACCGGCGAGCACGTTCGACGCCCTGCTGCGGCTCGCGCCCAGCTCACTGATGGCCCTGCCCAACTCGAATTCGGGGGCCGTGGGACTGGATGTGCTGACCGATTTCGTATCGTCCGTTCCGACGTTCTGGCTCGAACTGGGGCGCGATCTTCGGCAGATCCCGGACGCCGTGTGCGGAATCCTC
>NZ_JBZQEK010000111.1:0-22481 GCF_058719085.1 Candidatus Benthicola sp. | reverse complement strand
CCACCTTGCCGTGCGTCCACTCGTCGAATGCCTCGTCCATCACCAGGAGGCCGAGCCGGTCGCACAGGTCGAGGAACTCGGGCGCCGGCGGATTGTGGGCCGTCCGCACCGCGTTGACGCCCATTTCCATCAGCTTGCGGAGCCGGCGCTCCCACACCGCCTCGGGAACGGCCGCTCCGACCGGTCCGCCCCCGTGATGCAGGTTGACACCCAGCATCTTCACCTGCTCGCCGTTGAGGAGGAACCCCCGGTCCGCATCGTACTCGATGCGGCGGATGCCGAACGGGGTCGCGAGCCCGTCCACCGCCTCGCCGCCGGGGTCGAGAACGGACGTCCGCAGCGAGTACAGGGTCGGCGAGTCGAGCGACCACAGGGCGGGGTCCGTCACGACCATCTCCTGCCGGATCTCCATGCCGGCCCCGGCCGCCAGGGTGAAGGGCGATACGGCGCGGGCCACCGCGTTGCCCTCCGGGTCCACGACCACGGACCGGAGCTCGCCGCGCCGGATGGAGCTTCCCTTGTTCTCGAGGCGGGTGCGCACCTCCACGGTCGCGCGGCCGGTCTCGACCCGCGGCGTGGTCACGAAGGTGCCCCACGACCCGACGTGCAGAGGATCCGTCACGGTGAGCCACACGTGCCGGTAGATTCCGCTGCCCGAATACCAGCGGGAGTTCGGCTGGCGGGAGTTGTCGACCCGGACCGCCACCACGTTGCGGCCCTCCACGAGGTACGGGCTGATGTCGTAGTGGAAGCTGATGTAGCCGTACGGCCGGTGACCGACGTGCGTTCCGTTGACCCATACGTCGCTGTTCTGGTACACGCCGTCGAACTCGATCCGGTAGTAGCGTCCCACCGTCCCGCCAGGGAGATCGAACGAGCGACGGTACCAGCCGACGCCGGTCGGCAGGTAGCCGCCGCGTCCGGTGGTGACGGCGGCCGAGTCGTACGGGCCCTCGATGCTCCAGTCGTGCGGCAGGTCCACGGACCGCCACCCGGAATCGTCGAACGCCGGGGCCTCGGCCCCGGGGACGTCGCCGATCGTGAAGGTCCACCCGTAGTCCATCAGGAGGCGCTGGCGCGGAACCTCGACCTCCTGCGGCCTCGCCTCCCGGGCACCGTCCCGGGCGGCAGCCGGACCGTCGAAAGCGGCAAACAGGAGAAGGGAAGTGCAGACGACGCGCGTGATCCTCATGACCGTGCTCCCAGACCCTCGGAACGCGCCGTGCGCGGCCGGGGCGATCGGTTCGCGAGCTTCGCTCGTCCGGACCGGCCCGGAGCCCGGAACACGGCGTCGGAAGGATCCGACGACCGGAGCGTGACCATTGAGAATACCTCCGCCCGTCCACCCGGGCCACCGATCGACGACTCCGCACCCGGGCAGGCCCGACACCCCCTCGCCGCCGCTCTTGTCTAATCTTTGTCTAGTATATATAATCGACGTTCGACGGGCCGCCCGGCGGCCACTGACGCGCATAGAACCCGTGCAGGAGAACATGACATGAAGCACTTCGCCGCTTTGGTTGGACTGGGTCTGACCGCGGTCGTGTCCGCGTGTGCGCCGGCGGAGCCGGAGGCGCAGGAAGCGACGATGACCGCCACCGAGCCGGTACTGGTGTCGGAGGTGATGACCGAGGAGTCGCAGGCCGCCCTGACGCCGGCCGAGGCCTTCGCGCATCTGAGGGCCGGAAACGAGCGCTTCGTGGAGGGACGTCTCACGCCCCGGGACTACAAGGCCCAGGCGGCGGCGACCGCCGCGGGGCAGTATCCGAAGGCGGCCGTGCTGAGCTGCCTCGACTCCCGGGTGCCGCCCGAGATCGTCTTCGACCAGGGGATCGGCGACCTGTTCGTGGGACGGGTGGCCGGCAACTTCGAGAACGAGGACATGCTCGGAAGCCTCGAGTTCGCGACGGCGGTGGCCAACGTGCCCCTGATCGTCGTACTCGGCCACACGAGCTGCGGAGCGATCAAGGGAGCCGTGGCCGGAGTCGAGCTGGGCAACCTGACCGCTATGCTCGACAACTTCGACGAGGTGCTCGCCGAGGTCCGGAGGGTCCAGGAGTTCGCGGCGGATGAGGCGAACGACGAAACGATCCGGCTCGCCATCGAGGAGAACGTCCGGAAGACGATGGAGGACATTCTCAACTCCAGTCAGGTGATCACCGACCTCGTCGAGAGCGGGGAGCTCATGGTGGTCGGCGGAGTGTACGACCTGGCTTCAGGGCAGGTGCAGTGGATGGACTCCTGAGGACCGGAGGCTCCTCCCGGAGCCACTGACCCCGCTTCGGGTCCTCCTCTCGTAACTTGGGCCCCGGATCGGCTTCGGCCGGTTCGGGGCCTTCTTGTGGCCGCTGCCGGCGCCGCGTGGCTGCCGCCGGGCCCTGCCGCCCAGCGGGCTAGCCCCTACGCCGGCGCCGTGCTCCCCGGGATGCGGAACTTCGGCGCCTCGCTGTCCGCCTCCACGATCGGCCGCCCCTCGACCAGCATCACCGCCCGCACCCGACCCTCCGCGAACACCGGTCCTCCCCGGTGGACGGACCCCGTGGTGGGGTCGCCCCCGTCCGTCGTCACCCGGACCTCGGGCTCGACTCCCGGAAGGGGCGAGCCGAACCAGTGCACTCCCCTCGCCACGTGCATCCGCTCCCCGTCTCGAAGAAGCGCCAGGGCACCGGCGAAGCCGACCGGATGCTCCGCCTTCGAGGCCGCGAGAATCGTCGCGATCCCCGCATCCGACGAGAAGGGGCTCAGGCCGATGAGCTCGATCTCCCCGGCGGAGCCGAAGAAGACGTTCTCCCACGCGTCGGGCACGATCCAGTCGTCGGCGTCCCTCAGGACGGCGTGCAGGAAGGCCACGTCTCCGGAGTCCGCGGCGAACGGCCGGCCGCTCAGTTCCAGGCGCAGCTCCAGGGCGACCGGTGTCCCGGCGGTACGGACCGCGTGGTTGGCGGCGGCGAGACCGTCCAGGTAGCCGACGGCCCTCAGCGACCCGGGGCTGAACTCGCCCGCATCGAAGGTGAACGGCGGGTGCGCCAGGTGCGTGGAGATCCGGTCCTCGTCCGGCGTGCGCCGGGCCACCAGCCGTCCGTCCCGGTACAGCTCGACCTCCTCGCAATTGCTGAACACCCGCACGAAGCGGCTCGAGCCCGCCGCCCAGTGGCTGGCGATGAACACCATCGGACCGGACTCCGCGTGCTCGAGCAGCTCGTCCGCGGGCCGCTGGCTTCGGAAGAACTGCCGCGAGAACTTCGGCAGCCGGAAGATGTCCATGCAGCCGGACGACTCGATGTCCGGGGCGTAGCCGCGGTTGTAGTCGTACATCACCCACAGTCCGTCGGCGAAGGCGATCGTCTTCCGGTTGTCGTTGTGAGCTTCCTGGAAGTTCGTGGCCTGCTGGAGGAGCGCCGCCTCGCCCTGCCAGCGCAGCTGGCGGCTGTTCGCCTCGTCCGGGGCGAGATCGGCCCAGTCATCCTGCTCGAAGCCCGCGTTCTGCGCGTAGTACTCCCAGTCCCCGTACTCGCTCACCACGCAGGCCCGGTCGGTGACGTCCCGGCATCCTCCGTGCTGGCGCGCCTGGATGAACACGTCGTACCCCTCGGTCCACCCGCAGGTGTAGGTCTGGTCGCCCGGGTACTCCTCGTGCGCGATCGCGTGCGTGTCGCGAATGAACTCGCCCGGCATGTCGGTCTCGTTCAGCGACACTTCCCACAGGATGACGCACGGGTGGTTGCGGTCGCGCCGCAGCATGCGCCGGCAGTTCTCGTACTGGATCTCCGTGAACTTCGGGTCTTCCCGGTTGAAGTACTGCCACCCCGGAATGCAGTCCATCACGACGAGGCCGAGCTCGTCGCAGGCGTCCATGAACGCGGGGGCGTGCGGATAGTGGGACAGACGTACGTAATCGAAGCCGGCATCCTTGATCTTCTTCGCATCGCGAAACTGGGCGGCGTCCGACAGACCGTACCCGATGTACGGATACTCCTGATGCCGGTTCGTTCCTCTCAGGAAGATAGCTTCCCCGTTCAGGCGGAAGCCGTCCGGCCCCATCTCGATGCGCCGGATTCCGACCCGCGTCCGCTCCGCGTCGACGACGTGTCCGTCCTCGACGATCTCGGTCTCCAGCGTGTAGAGGTACGGCTCGCGGAGGCTCCAGAGGGCGGGGGAGAGGACCTCGAGCTCACGGGTCACTTCGGCGTCCGCATCGGGACCCGCCAGCTGCAGGGTCCCCGACGCATCCTCGGCCACGACCTCCCCGCGGGAATTCGAAAGCCGGTTCCGGATCACGAAGGTGCGCGCCTCGTCGCCCCGGTTGGCGACGTGCACCTGTACCCGGACCCGCGCCCGCTCCGGAGACGCCTCCGGGTAGGTGACGAACACGCCGCCGCTCGCCGTCCGCTCGGCCAGGATCGGGTCCGTGATGTGGAGGCGGTCCTTCACGACGAGTCGAACGTTCCGGTACAGGCCGTGATAGTAGTTGAAGTCCAGCTGGGCGAGCGGCTTCGGCCCGGTGACCGGGTCGTCCCGGTTGTCGAGTCGGACCGCGAGGAGGTGCTCACGGCCCGCCCGCACCCGCCCGGTGAGGTCGAAGCCGAACGGAAGCCACCCTCCCATGTGCTGGCCGAGGTGCTCGCCATCGAGCCACACGTCGGCCACGTTCATCGCCCCCTCGAATCGGAGCCACACGGTGCGGCCGGCGGCCTCCGGGGCGAGCTGGAAGCGCTTCCGGTACCAGCAGGTGCCCTGCCACTGAAAGGTCTCGCTGTCGGGCGGGCCGGTGACGAGGTTCTCGATCCGCGCCGTGTGCGGGAGGTCGGCGGCCGTCCATCCCTCATCGTCGAACCGGAGCTGTTCGGCGCCCGGCGCCTCGCCCCGGAAGAAGGACCACCCGGCGTCGAAGTCGGGGCTCACGGACGTCCTCACTCCCGACCGGGCATCGCACCCGGCGGACAGGCCCGGACCGACCGTGAGGATGGTGCCCGCTGCCGCGGTGTGCCGGACGAACTCTCTTCTCTTCATGTCGGTTCAGTCTTTCCCCTCGAGGACGACCCGCTCGATCTGGAATCCGTGCGCCTTCTCCCGGTTTCCGCCGAACATCTCCGCGCCGACCGCGAACTGGAGTCCGTCCAGGTCGGCGATCCGGGGCGCCTCGGCGCCCGCCTTCACCGTCATCCGGTAGGGCAGGAACTGCGGATAGGGCCTCGGGAGCAGCGTGAGGGGAACGGGACGCAGCTTCTCGGGCGAGATCTCGTGGTCCCGCCAATCCGGCCCGAGATCGATGACGGCGCCCCACGCGGTCCCGTCCCGTTCCACCAGGGCCACCTCGAGTCGATCCGATCCCCCCTCGGCCGCGCGGGCGCGGATCCGGAGCACCCATTGCTCCGGCGCATCGGCGAGTCGCGTGCGCTCCGACTCGGGCAGAAAGGTGCGGAGCGCGAAATGGTGTGGAGCCGGTTCAAAGTCCTCCACCCGGGCGAACAGGGCGAGCGCCCCGGGCCCGCTCCCGGGGATGAGGTCGGTGCGGAAGGAAACGTACGACCACGGGTGCGGATAGAGGACGTGACCCCGGTCCCTCGCTCCGTCGAACAGCAGGATCGGGGCGCTCTCCGCCACCACCGGGACCCGCCAGGCGTCCTGTCCGGTGTAGTCCCAGTCCATCGGCTGTCCGGGCCCTCCGCCTTCCTTCCCTCCGGCGGGGAAGGTCCGGACGGTCTCGCCCGAGTACACGGTGGCCACGTACTCGAGCAGCCCCTCGCGGAGGGCCTCGGCGGGAACCTCACCTTCCCATCCGAATCCGCCCGCCGGCTGCAGCGCCACCCGGGGCATCGGCCGCCAGTTGCCCGCCCGACGGGGCCATACGACGACGGAGTCGGGCGCCCGGTCGGACGCGACCACCATGCGCAGGGCGAGGGACCGTCCGACCGAATGCTCGACGGGCGGGTCGTGCAGCACGACCGGCGGTCCGCCGGAGGGCCCCGGCGCCACGAACTCGCTGAGGTCGCGGCCGTCCGATTCGGTGGGCCAGGCGCGCGGCGCACTCCGCGAGCGGGTCAGCAGGTAGACGCCCGGGCGCACGTCCATGGCGCCCGCCCGCACCGTCGGTCGGTGCGGGTTGCCCTCGTTCATCGGGGTGGCGGAGAAGTCCACGCCCAGATCGGGCAGGTCGATGCGCATGGGCCGCGTGCGCCAGATCACCCGTACGGCCTCGCGATCCAGGCCCGGGCGGGTGAATGGATCCTCGACCCACACGACGTCCGGGTACAGCTCGAGGCGCCACACCCCCTCCGCCAGCCGGTCCAGGAAGAAGGCCCCGGTGCCCTCGTACTCCACCACCGCCGACCGGCCGACGCCCGCCACCCGCTCGAGGCGCTCCGGGGCGGGCGGCTCGGCGGCGGAGCCGTTCGAGTACAGGAACGCCTCCTCCGTCACCATCTCGCTCCGGTCTTCCTCGTAGCTCACCCGGAAGGGCCCGAAGCGTTCGTCGTCCGGATAGGTTCCGTACGTCGCTCCGCGCGGAGTCCTCCGGAACACCTCGCCCGCGATCAGGAAGCTGATCGCCTTCCTCGGCGTATATACGAGGTTCAGGAAGTGCGTCTGGTACTCGGTGTTGGCATACGCCATGGCGAGCGGGTCGTACGCGAACTGGGTCGCGAACTGGAAGCCGGCACCGCGGAAGCTCCGCGCCATGGCCGGATACATGTAGGACCCGCCCACGTCGGCCGCATCGAACTCGTACACCATGCGGGCCTTGTCACGGCACTCCGGGAAGTCCGCGTACGGAATCGTGTAGCGGTCCACGTTCGGAAGCATGTTGCCGCCGATCTCCGAGTTCCGGACCAGGCCGGTCGGGTACCACTGGTGGCTCACCCCGTCGATGTCCGCAGAGCACACGGCCCGGCCGTGCTCGTCCGTGAAGTTCTCGCTGATGTTGTAGAAGATCGGCTTCTCGAGCCCGGCGCCGCGCAACGCCGCGGTCATCGCGTCGATGTACCGCGTGGTCTCCTCGGGGCCCGCCGGATGACGCGGCTCGTTGAAGATCTCGATCCCGATCAGGTTCGGATCCTCGAGGTAGGTGAGGCCCGTGTACGGGTTCCGGTGGCGGACGAACTGCGCCAGGTAGTTCGCCTGGGCGCGCCGGACCTCGAGGTCGACGCTCATCTCGGGCTTGTCGTAGCCCTCCGAGAAGCCGTCGGATCCGGGATCCGGCTCGGGATAGCCGGCCGGCCACCAGGCGATCGGTGTGAGGATGGCCTGGATTCCATGCGCCGTCAGGCGGGCCAGAAGGTAGTCGAGCAGGTCGAGGTGCTCGTTCTCGACCAGGTTGCCCTCGCGGTCGCTGACCTCCCGGTCCCACACGTGGATCCGGTACGCATCCAGCCCGAGGCGCGCCAGGTGGTTGACGTCCGCGTCGATGGCGCGCTTCCGGTCCACGCCGAGGTAGCCGTGCGCCCGGAAGGCATGCGCGAACGGAGTGGAATAGTTGACCCCGAACAGGGCCACTTCCTCACCGTTCGCGGTCCACCGGAGCACCCCATCGGCGTCCACGGACGCTGGCACCAGCGTCGCCCCGGCGTCCTGCGCGTGCAGCGGGACCGAATGACCGGCCGCGAGCACGATCGCGAGCAGTGGCGCGAACCCGAGCGCGAGAGATCGGAGCGGACGAATGGACATGGTTGGAGAGCCTCCCCTGAAGGTCGCCGTACGCTAGGTGGGGGCGGAGCGGGCGGCAAGAATACGAACGGTCGGAGGTCGGCTCTACTCCTGCCCGAGAAGAACGACGTACGCCTGCCGTGGCGCCAGCTCCGGGATGGGCACGTAGTCCCGAATCCGTCCATCCGTTCCCACCCGCAGAGGGCTGGCTTCGGGCACGGCCGCCTCCGGCACGGCTGCCTCCGGCCCAAAGATCACTCCGATCTCGTGCGTGCCGGGCGGGACGGCCCCGGTGTCAGAGGACAGCGAGACACCGGCCGCCGGCTCGTGGCCGAGATTCGCCACCACCAGGACGACGGCGTTCCCGCGACGCCGGATCCACGCCACGACGGACGGATCGCTCGCGGCCAGCGGCAGGATCTCGCCCTTCGCCTGGAGCGCCGGGTATCGAGCACGCAGGCGAATCAGCTCGCGGTAGCGATTCAGGATCGAGCCCCCGGCGCCGCCCAGCGTTGCCACGTTGGCCACCTCCCAGCCGGGCTGCAGCGGCTCCCAGGGTGTCCCGGAGGTGAACCCGGCGTGAGGACCGGACGTCCAGGGCATCGGCGTCCGCAGCCGCGGGTCGGGCTTGTCGCCCGGCATCCCCAGCTCCTCGCCGTAGTAGATGAACGGAACCCCCGGGAGGGTGAGCAGCAGGGCCGCGGCGAGCTCCGCGCCCTCGATGTCGCCGCCGAGCGCGGTCCGCGTGCGTGTCTGGTCGTGGTTCCGGAGGAACGGCGCGTATCGATCGCCCGGCACCCGGCCCTGCATCCGGAGCGCCGCCTCGAGCAGCCCGGAGCCGTCTGCCGCACGGACGGCGTTCAGGATGCCCTCGGAGACCCCGAAGGCGAAGTAGGCATCGAGCTGGTCCGGGTAGTAGGTGAAGATCGCGTCGGAGGCGTCGAACACTTCGCCGAGCGTGAAGGCGTCCGGGTGACTTTCTCGCACGTAGTCCCCATACTCCCGAAGCATGTCATGCGTGCGCGGAGCGTGGCCGGCCTGGCCGTCGGAGCCTTCCATCAGGTGCCACACCGCGTCCAGTCGGAGCCCGTCCGCTCCCATGTCGCCGAGCCAGAACGAGGCGATCCGCTCCATCTCGACCCGCACCGCTTCCGTCTCCCAGTTGAGGTCGGGCATGCGGCCGGAGAAGAAGCCGTAGTAGTACTCGTCCCGGACCGGCGAGCGGCGCCAGTTGTTGTCGCCCCACTCGTTGTCCGGCCCCGGGGCAGGGGAGAACCGATACCACGCCCGGTAGGGCGAGTCGGGATCGTTCAGCGCCTCCTGAAACCACGGATGGCGGTCGGAGGTGTGGTTCACGACCATGTCCACGAGGACGCGGATGCCCCGGCGGTGGGCTTCCGCCGTGAGGCGCCGGAAGTCCTCGTTGGTGCCGTAGTCCGGTTCGACTCGGTCGTAGTCGGTCACGTCGTATCCGTGATAGCTCGGCGACTCGGCGACCGGCATCAGCCAGATACAGTTCACTCCGAGGTCGGAACGGGTGGCCGGATCGCCGTCGTTCAGGTAATCGAGCTTCTCGATCAGGCCTTCGAGATCACCAATCCCATCCCCGTCGCTGTCGAAGAACGAGCGCACGAAGACCTCGTAGCACACCGTTCCGTCGAGCCACGGCGCCGGGTGTTCGGTGGCCGGGGTTTGGGCGGGGGAAACCGGGGAGGTGCAACCCAGGAAGATAGCTTCCCCCAGACAAAGTACGAAAATTTGAACCCATTGCTTCATATGATTGTTACACAAACTTATCTCAGGTATTTTATGATGTCTGGATCCCCCGTCAGCGGGTTCCGAACAGGAACAGGAGCGGGTCCTCCAGCCGGGCCCGCCACGACGCCTCGTTGTGGTTCGCGCCTTCGTACTCGCGCACCACGAAATCGGTGCCCCCGACCAGGCCCTGCTCGAGCAGCCATTCCCGAACGGCCTCGTGCGTCGGCCCGTACGCCGAATCGAGACCCTCCGTGCCGAAATCGAACCAGTAGCGGACACCCTGGGGAACGGTCAGGCCTTCCTCGATGTCACGCACGATGTACGGGGTCTCGTCGGGGGGCTCGGCATCCACGGTCTCACCGATCTGTGCCCAGACGGATTCCGACAGGGGGAAGTGAGTCGAGATGCAGCCGCAACTCCCGAACACGTCCGGGTGGTAGGTCACCAGGTAGAACGAGAGCAGGCCTCCCATCGACGAGCCCATGACGGCCGTGTTCTCGGGCCCGGTCAGCGTGCGGAACTCGCGGTTCACCCGCGGCATCAGCTCCTCGATGAGGAATCGGGCGTAGTCGGCGGCCCCGTGCCAGGGCGAGTACTCGGGAGCGCGCTCCTCCGTGCTCCACGCGCCGACCACGATCACCGGAGAGATCAGACCCTCTTCGGAAAGGCGCGTGATCGCCTCATCCACGCCCCAGTCCACGCCCGTGTTGGCGATGCGCGGGTCGAACAGGTTCTGCCCATCGCTCATGTACAGAACGGGAAAACGCGCCTCGGGGCTCTCGTCATACGCCGGCGGCAGCCACACCTCGACGTGCCGGGTGGGTCCGAGGAAGGCGGACCCGACGTCCGTCCAGTAGACGAGTCGTCCCTCGACTCCGGAACCCTCCCAATCCTCGATCCAGGCGAGCGGGTTCTTGAAGGCTCCGATCACATGGGTCACGGTCGTGTCCGAATCGACGACGAGACGGTGATTGCCCGGGACCTGGCCGTCGGGTCCGAGCGCTTCATCATCCCACGTTCCGAGGGTCAGCTTGTACTCGAACTCCGTGCCCGGCGGCATGTGCACCCGGGCGACCCGCACCACGTCCTCGCCCCCCATGGCGAGCCCCGAGGGATCCCAGGGGCCGAGCTCCGGCAGACTGCCGGCCAGGTAGACGGTGCCGGTGCCCTCGGGGACCTCCGCGCGGAGCGTCACGGCACAGCATTCCAGCGTCGGATCGCCGATCTCCGGGGAGGAAGCGGACTGAGAAGATTCCTGTTCGGAACAAGATGCGAGCAGCAGGGCGAGCCCGAGCCACGCGATCGGGCGGTTGACGCTCATGGCAGACACTCCGGTCGAGGGATTCACGCGACGGGTGACGATGACCGTGCTGGAAGCTACCTTCCCGAGTCGCACCGGCCAAGCGCGAATCCAGCCCCGGGAAGGCATCATTGACCTCTACAAACGCTCGAACGCTGACGGTCGGCGTGGACCTCGGAGGCACCAAGATCCAGGCCGCATCGTTGGACGCCGACGGCCACATGGTGTCCACGGAGCGAACGGCCACGGACGTGCAGGGAGGGCCTTCGAAGGCCGTGTCTGACATCGTGCGGTGCGTGCATGCGTGCGCACCCGACATGGAGTCGGTCGCTGCCGTGGGAATCGGGGTGGCCGGCCAGGTCGACACCGTGACGGGGACGGTGCGATCCGCCCCGAACCTCGGGTGGAAGGACTTTCCGCTCGGCGACCGCCTGGAAGCCGTGCTCGGGATTCCCGTCGTGGTGGAGAACGATGTCCGGGCGATCACGTGGGGTGTCTGGCAGCACGGCGCCGGCAGGGACATAAAGGACCTGCTGGTCGTGTTCGTCGGCACGGGCGTGGGAGGCGGGATCGTGAGCGGGGGTCGGCTGCTCACCGGGGACCGCGGAGTGGCCGGCGAGCTGGGGCATTCGACGCTGGTGGCCGGCGGTCGGCTGTGCACCTGCGGGAGGCGGGGATGCCTGGAGGCCTACACGGGCGGCTGGGCGATCGCGGCCCGGGCGCGCGAGGCGATCGAGGCGGATCCGGAGGCCGGCCGGGCGATTCGTGAAGCGGCGGGCGAGGATGCGGTCACCGCCGTCACGGTGAGCCGCGCCGCCTCGGCCGGGGACCCGCTCGCGGCGCGGCTCCTCGAGGAGACGGGGCGGCACCTCGGGGCCGGGATCGTCGGCCTCGTTCACGCCCTCAACCCCCGGCGGATCGTGCTCGGAGGAGGGGTCGTCGACGGGAACCCGCACCTGGTCGACATCGTGGCCACGGCGGTACAGGAGTCGGCGATACCGATCTTCTCGGACCGGCTGGACGTGCGGCGCTCGGAGCTCGGGTCGCAGTCGGGCGTGGTCGGGAGTGCGTCTCTCGCCCGACGCCGGCTGGAGGCCGGTCGGATCACCGCCGTCGAGCGTGAGGGGGACGACTAAGCCGGTATGTCTCCTTCATCGCCATCATCAGAGGGCGGTGAGCTCGAGTCTTCCTCCCCCTGATCGGTCGATGACGGTCGGGGGGTATAGAGCTTGTCTCCGTAAAAGACGCTCTGCTTCGGGCGGGCCCCGACCAGGATCGTCGCGTCGTTACAGAAGACCTGCTCGACCGGGATGTAGGCAGGACCGCCGATCTGCATCCCTCCGCGAAGGATGTTGAGCGTCACGGTGCTGCGAAGGCGGAATCGCGGGACCTCGTACGCGGTGCGCGTGAAGCCTTCCGCCGTTCGTCCCGCCCGGTAGCCGTCGAAATAGACCTCGAGGTCGTACGAACTCCGGTTCACGATCGTAACCGTGACCGTGACCGCCTGGACGCAGGCGCCGTCGAGGGAGGCTGCGTCCGCTTCCTCCGAATCCGACGGTTCGGTCGTGCCGGCCACGTCTGGCGCACCGGGTGCGTCGGACGGCGCCTTTGAGGAGGAAGCGCAGCCGGCCAGGCCGACCAGGCCCAGCAAAGTCAGAAGACGTCGCGTGCGTGAAGCCATCGACTTCACTACCCGATGCACGCCGGTCCTGTTTCATGCGAGCAGCCGTGGGTAGTCGTTCGGCCGTGTGCTCCGGTTTCCCGAGGCGGGACTCGCCCTAAATTGGAACGCGGCGCGCCGCCGGGCGGGGGCGGACGCGATCGACTCGAACCGAGGTGGGGACCATGGCTGCAGGAAGCACCCGGGCCGTCGTTGCGGCGATGATCGCGAATGCGGTGATCGCGGTCGCGAAGTTCGGGGCCGCGGCCATCACGGGAAGCTCGGCGATGCTCTCCGAGGGGATTCACTCGGTCGCCGACACCGGGAACCAGGCTCTGCTGCTGCTCGGACATCGTCGCAGTCATCGGGCGGCCGACGGGAGGCATCCGTTTGGATACGGCGCCGAGTTGTACTTCTGGAGCCTCATCGTGGCGATGATTCTCTTCGGGCTCGGCGGAGGATTCAGTATGTACGAGGGGCTCGCCCACCTCGGACATCCCGAGCCTCCTCAGAACGTCGGGTGGAACTACGCGATTCTCGCCATCGCCTTCGCGGTTGAGGCCACGGCCCTCCGCGTGGCCCTTCGAGAACTCGGAGGGAAGGGGAGTGGCAAGAGCCTCTGGCAGCGGGTCCGCGACAGCAAGGACCCGCGGGTGTTCGTTCCCGTTGCGGAGGATGTTTCCGCCCTCGCAGGCGTGGCGGTCGCCTTCCTCGGGGTCTTCCTGAGCCGAGCCCTCGATGTCCCCGCTCTGGACGCGATCGCGTCCATCGTCATCGGCTGCATCCTCGCGGCCGTAGCCCTCTTTCTCGGCTACGAGACCCGGGCCCTGCTCGTCGGCGAAGCGATCTCCGATCGGCGCCGCCGGCGGATCGAAGAGATTTGTCTGGCCGAGGAGTCGGTGGAGCGCGTGGTCCGCATCCTCGGCGTTCACCTTGGTCCCGACGAAGTCCTTCTGACGCTTGGCCTCAAGTTCCGAGGCGATCTCGAGGTTCAGGAGGTTGCCGCCACCGTGGAGCGTCTCGAGCGACGCATCCGGGACGCGGATCCGAGCGTCACGCGCGTGTTCGTCGAGCCCGAAGTCGAGGGAGACCCCGGAGGGCTGTCGATCCCATTCTGACGGCGGCGGCCAGAGCGGAGTGTGCCTCCGATACCGGGCCGCGCTGCGCCGGACTCGCTCCAGATTCCGGGCACGCGCCCGCCCGTTCTCGGTCAACCGGTGGTACCGACGGCGCGGCCGACCGGCGTCCAGCGCCGTGTCGGGATCCTCCCACTCCGCTGCCAGCGCTCCGCAGCGCCGCAGTCGCACGAGTGCCTTGTACACCGTTCCGTGAGAGCGAAGCTGGACGGGCCCTGATCTGCCGGTCCGGTCTACGCCCTTGCACAGCAGCCGAGCGATCTCGTAGCCGTGAACGCCTTCAGGCTTCTCGGCTGCTTGCTCCGCGACGACCTGGATGATCGCTCGGTCGATGGAGTTTCCTCTTCTCATCGGCCGGTTGCTCGTGCTAGTGGCTGGAACGTGGGGCATACCCCTCGAATCGGCACCCTACGGTTGGGGAAGATATCTTCCCCGTATGAACACCCCCTCAATCACCCCCCCCACCATCTCTCGCACCCCGCCCCGTTCCCGCCACCGAAACCGCATCCTCGTATTGCCGTGTTCCGGTCAGCCATCGAGTTTCGGCTTCAACCGGGAGGAGGGTCCAGTGGAGACCCTGCCGCGACCCGCTGGAGTTCTCGCATCCATGAGGTGAATCCGTGCACAGCTTCCAGAAGGAACTCACGCTTCCCGCCTATCCGCGAGGATTTCACCTCATTACTGATCACGTCCTGCAGGCGCTGCCCGAGATCGAGGCGATCGGAATCGGGGTGTTGCACGTGTTCATCCGGCATACATCCGCCAGCCTGACCGTGAACGAGAACGCGGACCCGACCGTTCGGACCGACTTCGAGGCCTACTTCGACAGGGCGGTTCCCGAGAACGCGCCTTACTACAGACACACGGACGAAGGACCGGACGACATGCCGGCGCACATCAAGGCCTCGATGATGGGCAGTTCGGTGTCGATCCCGATTACCGGAGGGAGACCGAACCTCGGGACCTGGCAGGGCATCTACCTTTGCGAGCACCGGAATCGAGGGGGTCGGAGGGGGCTTGTGGTCACTGCGCTCGGCGTCTGAGCGACGCGATCGCCTCAGTCGCCCCGCAGGATGGGCGTAGTGGAGGGGAGGCTCTCGCGCCCGGATGCCGGATCCCGAACCCGGATTCCGACCACATAGTCGCCGGGTCGCGTGTCGGAGAGGTCGAGTCGAAGGTGGTGTCTGCCGATCTCACCGTCCGGCATCTCGGAGTTGAACGAGAGCCGGAAGCTCGTTTCGGCGGCTGCCAGCCGCCACATGCGGTCGGCCGCGTTCTCCGGGACGACGCGGACCTCGACGGCGTAGGTGGAGCCGGGCGCGAGCCCGTACGATTCGAAGTAGACGTGGACCCGTCCCTCCGAATCCGTGGCATGGCTCGGCGTCACGGCGAGGAATGTCGCTCCGTCCCTCGTCCATGTGCCACCGGAATCGGCCGCGACGGCGATGTCGCTGACCTCCGGCAGATCGGCCAGGGCGATGCCTGTGATCGTGCCCCGGACCCAGTTGCCGGCCGGCTTCCCGGCGTCGTCACCACCGATCGTGTTGCCATCTCTCACGGTCAGCGTGACCGCGTGGCCCCCGGGACCGACGGCGACGGGAAGCCTCGAGATCAACGCGTCCTCGTCAGAGAGCTTCGAAGGCACCCGGTACGGAGCCCGGACCGAGTCCCGAACGACGGCGTCGGCGGTTCGGACGGTCGCGGCCAGGTCGATCCGATAGACGACCCGGTCCCCGGAGTCGGCAGCCGCGACGAGGTCGCCCGCTCGCACGCCCGCGAGGAACCAGACGACGGTGCGGGTGGTCGAAGGATCCAGGAACCGCAGACGCTCCCAGGCGAACCGGACCGCGGGCTCGACGTTCGGCGCGTCCGGCACCGAGTCGAGGGCGAACTTCACGTCCGCCAGCGTCCGCTCCCGCTCCTCCGTGAGGTCCTGCAGCAGTTGCGTCCCGCCCCTCACGGACCGGTAGGCCAGCGTGGCGTAGTAGGGGTCGAGCCCCTGAAAGGAGAGCAGCAGGTCCTTGAGCGGTGCTTCCGCTCTACCCTCCAGTTCCAGGTCGGCCATGTCGACGAGCTGGAGCGGTGTGGCGCCGTACCGAATGCCCACCGCGCGCCACGGAGCATCGAGCAGGCGATAGTCGGTGTTCCCGATGGACAGGTTCGTGATGGGCGAGAAGAAGAAGATGCGGCGTCCCCCGGGGCGGTCGTACGCCCAGCCCTCGACCCGATTGCCCATCGAGTCCGCGTAGCCCGCGATCGCGTACGCGACGTCATCCGGCTCGCCCATTCGAAGGTAGATGAGCCCCCGGTCGTCGAACATCAGGTCCGGACTCCGACCCAGTGAGTCCGCCGCCCCGGCCTGAACCCGCTTCGCCGGCAGCCAGTAGTCCTCGCGGACCCTGGTCAGACGCTGGTAGTGGGTCGCGAGACGTTCCGGCACGGATTGTCCTGCCCGCTCGGCTCGTTCTGCCACCATCTCGCGCAGGAGGTCGCATCGCGCGTCGGGAGAGCGAGCTTCCCACTCCTTGAGCTCTGCGGCCGTCGCGAGACCCCGGAGATCGGCCCACAGGGCGTCCAGGACGGCCGGGTCGGCCGACGCGCAGGCCGCCTCGAAGGCCTGGATTCCTCGCGTCCAGCGCCCATCTGCGAACAGGGCATGCATTTGCTGAATTGGTTCGGGAGGGGGCTGTGAAGCCACCTCCTGGGCCACCGTCTGTCCGGTCGTCAGAAAGAGCAGCAGTGGCAGCGGGAGCAGCGTTCGGACGCAGTTCATGCTCCACGGTAAGCAAGATGTGGGCAGGGCGGAATCGCAGCGTCGGGACGGCACCAACCGGGTCTTTCATTCGCGCCAGAAAACAGTACTCTACAGATAGAGATCATTCTGCGACCCCACCTGCAGGGATCTCCGCCCTTTGCGGCCCCGGGAGAGGAGGGCTCCCGTGGAGAGCGTGCGCGAGAGCATACGCCCCGCACTCGCCAAACGCTACTCGATCGAGCGCGAACTGGGATCGGGTGCCATGGCCCTGGTCTTCCTCGCTCAAGACCTCAAGCACGATCGCAAAGTCGCCATCAAAGTACTGAAGCCCGAGCTCGGCAGCGCCGTCGGGGCCGATCGATTCCACCGGGAGATCGAAGTCGTCGCCCGGCTTACCCACCCCCACATCCTCTCTCTGCACGATTCCGGCGAGGTCGGCGGTTTCCTCTTCTTCGTGATGCCCTACGTGGAAGGCGAGTCGCTTCGAGAGCGACTCACGAGAGATGAAGTCCTGCCCGTAGGCGAGGCGACCCGGATTTCGATCGAGATTGCGGACGCACTCGACTTCGCCCACCGGCACGGGGTGGTGCACCGGGACGTCAAGCCAGCGAACATCATGCTCGCCTCCGGTCACGCTCTGCTCGCGGACTTCGGGATCGCCAGGCTGGTGGAGGGGGCCGACTCGACTCTCACGGGGACCGGCATCACGGTCGGAACGCCGGCGTACATGAGTCCGGAACAGGTATCGGGAGACGAGCCCATCGACGGCCGCTCCGACATCTATTCACTCGGTTGTGTGCTATTCGAGGCGCTGGCGGGCCACCCGCCGTTCGACGACGCGAGCCGCCGAGCGGTTCTCGTTCACCACATCGTCGATTCGGCGCCCGACGTCCGCTCGTTTCAGCCGAAGGTGCCCTCCGAGCTGGCTGCCGTCATCCGAACCGCACTCGAGAAGGTACCGGAGAAACGGTTCTCGACCGCATCTCAGATGAGCCAGGCGCTGGCCTCCTGCCGTTCCGACATCGAGATCGCCAACGGCGCGCGGGTTCGGAGAGCCCTCCGCAGAAAGGTTCGCTGGCAGCGCCGCGGCGCGAAGGGAGCTCTGGCCGTGGGGGCAGCCCTCGCGGCCGTGGGGACGTTCCTCGTGGTGCGGCGGGTCGCATTTCCGCCGGCGGAGGTCTTCGCCCGCGAGGATCCAAGAGGGTCGTACGCCGCCGTGGCCTTCGAGCGCACGGGGCAGACGGAGGAAGAGGCGCTGCTCGCCCTCGAGGCCGCCGATCTCCTCGCGCTCCAGCTCGACGGCTGGGACAAAGTCGATGCCACGCTCGAGCACGAGCTGTCGGGGACGAGGCAGGAGCTCGGTCTCGTCCAACCGACGTTCGCGAGGCTGGAGGACGGTCTCGAGGTGACCCGCGCCCTGCGGGTCGGCACGCTGATCGGTCTCCGTGCCCGGCTGTGGAGGGACACGGCCTTCCTCGACGCCCGCCTGTACGACGTGGCGAGCGGCGAATCCCTGGGCTCCTTGCTCGTGGCCGACGGACCTCCGGATGACCTCTGGTCCATCGTCTCGCAGATCGCGGGTCGAATCCTGCAGCTACGGGGAGAGGATCCGCACCTTCTGCAGACCGAGTCGACCAGTCAGGAAGCCTGGCAAGCCTACCTCGACGCCCGGACCGCCCTGTACGACTGGCGGCTGGGGGAGGCGGAAGCCGGCTTCCGCCGTGCGATCGAAGTCGACCCCGAGTTCGCCCGGGCTCATCACTACCTGGCCGTCACCCTGTTCTGGCGGACGACCCGGAACGTGGAGCGGCGTCGCGACCTCCTCCCCCGGATCCAACAGGAGACCTCCATAGCGGATGAACTGGCGAGAGCCGCGGAGCTGAATCCGGGGCTCGAGTCGCACATCGTGGGCTTGCACGCGTTCGCGATCGGGGACTACGAGATGGCTCGCTCTCAGTTCCGAGAGCTCGTCGCGGCGGACTCCACCGATGCCGAGGCGTGGCTTTTCCAGGGCGTAGTGGAGTGGACCGACCCGTGGCTGACGAGCTCGGCCGAAGAGGCGCGGCCCCGCGGAGATCTCAACCTGGCTCGCCAGTCGTTCCTGAAGAGCAGCCGCATCTGGCCGGAGTCGCAGATCAGCCGCGGCATGCAGTTCGAGATCACCGAGCGACTGGTCGGTTACTGGCGCAGTCCGGCTTGCCCCATGTTCATGAAGCCCGACCCGTTGCGCCTGGTGCCGCCGTACACCGACCCCGACGATGCCGAGTACGTCCCTCTGCTTCCCGTGATGAGGAGGGACTCGATCGAGTGGGAAGGCTGCGACCACCGCTTCGATCCGATTCCGGCCGTAGAGGAACGCGCTCAATTCATGGCGAACGCGGAGCGTCTTTACCGGCAGACCGTGGACGAGATCGAGCGGTGGGCACGGTACGCACCCGACCAGGAGCGTCCTCAGGAGGAATGGGCCCGAGCGGAACTGTGGTGGCGGTCCCGCATGGCATGCGACACCGATACGGCGGTGAGCCTCGGAATGGCGCGCAGCGCGCTCGCTCACATGGAATCGGCTCTTTCCCTCACGGCCGATCACACCCCGGAGCAGCGGATCGATCACGCCCTGCTTCGACTGGCGGTCGGGGAGTGCACGGCGGCCGAGGCCGCCGAAGCCGTCGACTCGGCTCTCGCCTCGCTGGACGATGTCCCCGGCGGGTACGGCGCAGCCCGCCCCACGGACGAGGACTACGCGATTCCTTCGTGGACCGCGGCCAACGCCTACCTGGCGGCTGGACGCCCCGGCCGCGCGATCGAGCGCATGCAAGGCATCTGGGCCCTCGAGTCCCGGGCGGTGAGGGACCCCGCGGATGTCGAGACCTACTACGATTACGGCGACGTCTTCCAGGTGATGGGAGTGATCCGGGTGCTGGGAGCCGTCGGCGCATTGGGGCCGGAACTCGACCGGGCCCTGGCCGAAGTGGATTGGGCCTGGTCGGCGCCACACTATGCAGATCCGGACCGCCGCCGGACCGTGCTGAGGCACTCCGCGGCGATCCACGAGCGTTCACCGACGGCCGACATCCGGCCCGCACTCGCCCAGAATCCGGACGCGCGAACCCTCTGGTTCTCCGGATGGGGCGATCTCGAGTCCGACATCCCGCCCCTGTGGCGGGGCTTCCTCGCTCTCGACGCCGGTCCGGACAGCGTCGCCGTGGCCAGGCAGTGGCTCGACACCGCCATCGGTGAGCTGGATGAGCTGCCGCGTCCGTATCCGGTCGACTATTTCATCACCGGCCTGCTGGCGCAGGGCCTCGGAGAGCACGAGCGGGCGATCGACCTGTTCGAGCGGATGGAACGCTGTCCGCTGAGGATCGATCTGATCGACGTGGGGTGGGGCCTGAGCCGTCTCGTCCGACTGTACCGCGCACGCTCTCTGGAGGCGCTGGGCCGCGGCCCGGAGGCCGAGGCCCAGCGGTCGTGGCTCGAGAGGGAGTGGGAGCATGCGGAACCCGGCGCCGGGGCCGGGCTCCGCTGATCCTCAGCCCTCTGCCAGCGCCCGAACCGTGTTCGAGAGCATGGAGAGCTTCTTCGCGTCCGCTTCGTCCTCCGAGTCACCGGCCAGGTGCTCCAGGTGCTCCGACATCTGCATCAGGCTCGCCTTACGCGCCGATGCCGGCATGGACTCCAGCTGCGACAGCAACGAACGCGCCATCGACGCGCCCTCGGCGCTCATGCCGCCCGATCGCTCCAGCTGGTCCACGTAGGCCTGCGCGAGCACGAACGTGGCTGGCCACACGAATTTTTGCTGTCCCTGCACGTTGAAGTATGCTAGCTCAACCGTTTTCGAGGCCTCGACCTCGTTCTCTGTCAGGAACTCGCTCGGGACCAGTTCCAGGATGTCGAGGCCCCGGGCGATCTCGGAGCTCACGAGGAGCCCGTTGTACCAGTAGACGGACCAGGGCCCGCCGCTTGGATCGAGCTGGCTGGCATCCACCGGGCCGCGATCGAAGAAGGCGATCTCGTAGGGATGGGCAGGGTCCGTCCAATCGAACACCGAGATTCCTCCCTCGTACCACGCCTGGACCATGATGTCGCGTCCCGGAACCGGGATCAGCGATCCGTTGTGGGCCACGCAGATCTCGGTGGAGAGCTGAGGCACCGGCAGCTTGTAGTAGCTCTGGAACTGCATGTCGCCGTCGGCGATGGAGAACAGCGCGTCCGCGCCCCACTGGTACGGGTCTCCGACCCGACACTTCGCCGCGCCGCCTCCGCCCCACTCATCGCTGAACAGGATCTGACTGCCGTCGTTGTTGAAGGTCGCCGAATGCCAGTACGAGAAGTTCGAGTCCGCCACGGCCGCGATCCGCTTCGGGTTCACCGGATCCGAGATGTCGATCAGGAGGCCGTATCCCTCGCACGCTCCACCGGCGAGCCCGATCTCCGGGTACAGGGTGATGTCGTGGCACTGCGTCGGGCCGGGTCGTGGGCCATCCCCCTCATCCTCATCCCCGCCCGTCATTCGAGCGACCATGGCCGGCAGGCGCTCTCTCAGCGCCGCGCTGTCGGCGGCCGTCGGCGGACCCTCGCCTCCCCGCTGCTCCACCATCTGTCCGAGCAGCTGGTCGGCCCATCCGTCTGGCAGGACCATCGTCTGGTTCTGGTACTCGACGACGAACGCCCCGCGCGCGCGGGCCTTCTCGATCTCCTCGAGATCGGCCTCGCTCGGCCCGTGTCCCGGGGCCTCCACCAGGCCCTCGAAGATCCGGGGCGACGAGACGATCGCCGCCTGCTCCGGGTGGGCCAGCGGCACCCGGATCACTTCGATGCGGAACAGCGCCGAGTTCGGGTCCTCATCCGGCGACTGGGCGGAACAGCCCGGCAGCTCCTCATCGGGACGGACGGGCGCGGATCCCGACACGTAGATGTAGACGTTCTCGCTGTCCTCCGGGTCCACGAGCACGGAGTGCGTGTGAGATCCTCGGCAGGTCTGCACGTTGGCGATGTACTTCGGGTCCTCGATGTCGCTGATGTCGAAGATGCGGATGCCGCGGAGGCGGTTCGGGCTCACCCTCTCCTCGTTGCCTTCGGTGCCGCAGTCGAGCCGACCCTCATAACCCTCGCCCGAAACGAACAGCAGGTTCCCGTACACGGACACGTCGCTCTGCGAGGCGGGGCAGACGTAGCTCTTCACGAGGACGGGCGAAGCGGGGTCCGAGAGGTCCCAGATCTGGAAGCCATCGAAGTTACCCTGGATCGCGTAATGGTCGATGAAGGCGAGGTCGGAGTTCGTGGACCCGACGAATTCGGCCGGTGGAGGTGTGGCCGACACCAGGCGGAGGTTCCAGATCGCCTCCTCGGCGTCGAAGAGCCCGTCTCCGAGCTGAGCCCGAGGATCGCTCGACTTCGTTTTCGATGCGGCCTCCGCGGAGGGCGCCTTCGCCGGCTTTGCGGGCGCAGCCGGGGCCGGTTGTGCGGCCGGAGCCGGCTGTGCGGTCGGCGGCTCTGCGGGCGGTGCCGTCGAAGACGAAGCGCAGGCGGTGACGAACAGGGAAGCGGTGGCCCCGGTAAGCCATCGAAGGGCCCGCCGCGGAGAAGGCACGTCAGCGATCATCGGTTCCTCTCGAGTCTCGGTTTCAGTCCGGCGATTCCGTCTTGAGAATCTGCTCCAGTAACTGCTCCATCCGCTCGATCTCGGTGATCTGATCGACCCGGACGTCGGACGCGAGCTTGAACGCGGCCCGGTCCTGGGCGGCTCCATCCACGGCGATGAGCTCGTCCACCATGACGATCGCTCCCCCGTGGTGCTGAATCATGTAGGCCAGGAACAGGCGATCGAACTCGGTCCCGAAGGCGCCGCGCAGTTCGTCGAGCTGCTCCGGAGTGAGCATTCCCGGCATGGTGTGGCCGTGGGCTCCGTGGGCACCGTGCGCCCCGTCCGCGGACGACATCACGTGCCCACCCTCGCTGACCTCGGGCGCGGGCTGACCGCGAAGCTCCAGCCAGCGTTGCATGGCGGCGATCTCATCCCGCTGCGAGTTGATGATCCGGGCCGCGAGGGTCTGAACGGTCGGGCTGGCGCCGTGCGAGGGAGCCAGCTCCGACATCACGATCGCCTGAGCGTGGTGGGCGATCATACCGGTCATGAAGTCCACGTCCGCCTGCGTGAACCGCATGCGGGCGCTGTCCTGCCGGGCCCAGTAGAGGCTCTCCAGCTCTGCCGCGGAGAGCTCGGCCGTCGCT
>NZ_JBZQEK010000110.1:0-9034 GCF_058719085.1 Candidatus Benthicola sp. | reverse complement strand
TTCACCGCGCAGATGAAGCACGAGCTGCTCAGCCTCCTGTATCTTACCGTTGGCATCAACGAGTACTACGATACCAGTCCGCCCGCGGACGCGAACGAGAATGACTTCAGTATCACGACATCGATCGGCTGGACGTTCTGAGTCGGCCAGGGGGGCCCCTTTGGGCATGTTTCGGCGGCTGTCAGCCGCACGACCGGAGCTGAGGAGCATCCGATGACGGATCTCGGCAAGCGCAGGTGGCTCACGCCATCACTGCTACGTGGAGCCGCCTTCGCCGCCGCCGGTCTGGTCATCCTGCTCACACCCCATGCCTCGTTCAAAGTCCTGGTGTACGTCGCCGGCGGCACGCTCTTCATATCCGGCTTCAGTGGACTGTGGGGTCAGAGGCGCGACCGGGGGGATTTTCCGGGTGCGCTCCGCGCTCTCCTCGGCCTCCTGGTGGGGGCAAGCCTGCTGTTGGTGCCCGCGGGAACGATCCGTGTCCTCTGGGGCGGGCTGGCAGGCTACCTGGCCGTGTCGGGTCTCCTCGCCCTATGGCGCAGCCTGAGGGCCGGAAAACGGGCAGAAAGCGGCAAGATTCACCTCGCCCGCAGCGCATTCTATCTCACACTCGCCGTGCTGTTCCTGACCCTTCCGGTCGCCATGCTCGAGATCATTTTCGCGTCGGCCGCGATCGGTGCCGTGCTCGTCGGTCTCGCCATGATCTCCTGGTCACTCCGGTACGGTGGGGACAAGCCGCTGATCGCGGACCGGGGGCTGGCCTCCGAGGTCATCTGGGAATGGCTCTCCGAAAGAGACATGGGACCCGAGCGGAGACAGGTCGTCGCCGCGGGGCTCTACTTCGAGGAGCCGCGTCAGGAATCCAAGGTCGTGTCGTACGCGGTGATGCTCCTGCTCTCTGTTGCTCTCGCGACCCTCGCCATTCTCCAGGATTCGACGGCCGTAGTCATCGGCGCCATGCTCGTGGCGCCGCTGATGACGCCGATCATGGGCTGTGCCGCGGGTGTGGTGGCGGGCTGGCGGAGACGCACTCTCACCTCCCTGGTCGTCGTGGCCATCTCCGTGATCGCTTCCATCGCTCTTGCGTGGATCCTGGCAGCATGGATCCCGGCCCTCGTTCCGCTCGAATCGAACACACAGGTCGTGTCCAGGGCCGCTCCGACGCTGGTGGACATGGCCATCGCCCTTGCAGCGGGTGCGGCGGGTGCCTACGCGACCGTGGACGATAGGGTCTCTTCCTCTCTTACCGGCGTGGCGATCGCAGTGGCCCTGGTGCCGCCTCTCGGTGTGGTCGGAGTTGCACTCGAGGCAGGGCACCTGATTCAGGCGCTCGGCGCGTTTCTGCTGTTCTCCACCAACCTGGTCTCCATCATCCTCGCGTCCGTCGTGGTCTTCGCGCTCGTCGGATTGACTCCGATCCGGAAGGACGCGGAGCGCCGGATCGCCAACCTGGACGTCTTGTTCTCCGTGGCGGTTCTGGCCCTGCTGATCATGGTGCCGCTCGGCCTCACAGGGGCTGGCGTGCTGCAGGACTCGGAGCGGATGGAAACCGCGAGCACGGTTGTCGAGGAGTGGCTGGCAGCGGATTCGACGCTGCGTCTGCTGGACGTGGATGCGCGACCGGATCGGGTGGACGTAGAACTGGCCGGGAGCGGGAAGGTGCCCAGCGTTCGGGCCCTCGAAGACAGTCTCTCGGCGCACCTGGGGCGGCCGATCACCGTGCGGGTGGAGCTGTTCCAGTCGGTGGTAATGCAGTCCGGGGGTCGGAGACCGGGGGCCGCGGCGGCGGATTCGTCCGTCACTCCGGATTCATCCGTCGCTCGGGATTCGACAGTCACTCCGGACTCGGCCTCCGCTCCGGATTCGACCGTCACTTCGGATTGAGCCGGTCCCGTAGAGGTCAGGAAGGTCCGACGCTGTCGACGACCGTGGCGGCGAAGCTCGCGGGAAATGCTACCAGAACGGTGCGCTTGATGCTGATCCAGAACTCGCCCACGAGGTCGAAGCGATCCACGCCCCAGAGAAGCAGGGCAGCGATGAAGAGCGTCACGAAATACGTGCTCAGCACGCGCTGTACGAATACCCTCCCGCCGCCTCCGACTTCGGACCTGTGCAGGACGTAGATCATCAGTGCGAGAAAGAAGAGCGACGCCAGTGCGATCAGCAGGACTCGAAGAAGCGAGAGCTCTTCGCCGAGATTCCACACTTCCTCCGTCACGGCGACGGGGAAGGCCATCACGCATCCGCCGACGGCGATCTCGGCCAGATCGCGCATGACAAACCGAGCTTCCCGTGATGTGGAGCCGCTCATGAACGTACCTTTGTTTGTGTGGCCCTCCGACCGGTCCGGATCTCTATTTGCGAGGGTCGACGCAGTCCGTCAACCTGAACGCTCCTAGTGCGCTGCGGGTTGCCGAACATCGCAGCCAGCAACTACTTGATCCCGGTATGTATGACGATAGCGCTGGGCACGATGGAGGCTCGCCCGACAGGTCGGTATCGGTGAGCGAGGAACAACCGTCGCGGGATGCCCGGTGGCGACTGCCCTGGCGGCGGAAGCGGGATCGGCCGGAGAGTCCCAAACGGAGGCGACGGATGCTGGCAGCGATCGTGGTGGTGGCACACATCCTCGGGTTCCTGTCGTCGATCGACGCCGTCTGGAGCACCCGCACGCCGCAGGGCACGATCGCGTGGGCGGTGGCTCTGAACACCTTCCCGTACGTCGCCGTTCCCGCCTACTGGGTGCTCGGCCGCAGTCGGTTCCACGGGTACGTCACGGCCCGCCGGGGCAGCCTCGAAGAGGTGGCCGGAATCACGGCTGAGGCCGCCGAGGCGACGATGGCTTATCGACCGGCCGACTCGATCGGCGTGGCGGGAAGGGCGGCGGAGAGGCTGGCGGAGCTGCCGTACCTCCGCGGGAACTCGGTCGAGCTGCTCGTGGATGGCGACGCCACCTTCGAGAGCATCCTGAATGGAATCTCGGCCGCCCGCGACTACGTGCTGTTCCAGTTCTTCATCGTCCACGACGACGCGATCGGCCGGCGGGTGAAGGATGCGCTGATCGAGCGGGCAAAGGCGGGCGTGAGGGTGGCCTTCCTGTACGACGAGGTCGGAAGCCACGATCTGCCTCGAAGCTACAAGGACGAGCTCCGCGAGGCCGGCGTCGAGGTCTACGACTTCCACACCCGCAAGGGCCCGAAGAACCGCTTCCAGATCAACTTCCGGAATCACCGCAAGGTCGTCGTGGTGGACGGACGTGTGGCCTGGATCGGAGGCCACAACGTGGGGGACGAGTACCTCGGCAGGGACCCGAAGTTCGGCCACTGGCGGGACACCCACGCGAGAATCGAGGGGCCGGCCGCGCTCGCGGCGCAGGTTTCGTTCGCGGAGGACTGGTACTGGGCCACCGGCCGAGCTCTGGATCTGACATGGCAGCCGGTTCCGGCGGAAGACGGAGACGTGTCCGTCCTGATCATTCCCACCGGTCCGGCCGACGAGCTGGAGACGGCGAGCCTCATGTTCACGCACGCGATCAACTCGGCCACCGAGCGGATCTGGATCGCCAGCCCGTACTTCGTGCCCGACCCGGCCGTGATGGCCGCTCTTCAGCTGGCCGGTCTCCGCGAAGTCGACGTCCGGATCCTCATCCCCGACGAGCCGGACCACCTGGGAGTCTACCTCGCGGCGTTCGCTTACCTGGACGATGCAGGAGCCACGGGCGTGCAGTTCTACCGGTACCAGGACGGCTTCCTGCACCAGAAGGTGGTGCTGATCGATGACGCCTTCGCGGCCGTCGGCACGGCGAATTTCGATAATCGCTCGTTCCGGCTGAACTTCGAGATCACCGCGGCCATCGCGGACGAGGGCTTCGCTGCCGAGGTTGAGCGCATGTTCGAGACGGACTTCTCGAACGCACGTCTCATGCGGCCGAACGAGTACGACGAGAAGCCGTGGTGGTTCCGGTTCGCCGTCCGGGTGGCGCGCCTCACGGCGCCGATCCAGTGAGCCGTAGACAGCCTCTCGACACGTGACGAAATGGGAGGAAGGTCTGGCATGAACCGCAGGATTCTCGGTCTCCTTCTCACGGGCCTCGTGCTTCCGGCGGCCGACCTGGCCGGGCAGACCGCTCCCGTCCCGCCGGAGGGCGAGCGGATCGTCTCGATGGGGCAGCCCTCCTGGGTTCACCCGTATGGCGGGCTGTCGGGGGGCGGATACTTCGAGAACGATGCCTCCGACTTCACCGCATACGCGAGCGTCGGGATCTGGAAGCACTTGCTGAGCCCGGTCGTTTCCGCGGCAGCGGTGCAGCTCGAAGGCTACGGGGGGCTCCGCGGAAGCGCTGCGGACGGCGGCCTACGGGGCCTGTTCACGATTCCGTTTCTGCGGCTGGGGTTCGGCGTGGACTGGAGCTTCAAGGATGGGAGCGTGCCATTCCTCATGCGGCTCACCGTACCGTTCCGCCGGGGCGGCGTGATCAGGCGGGGCGGACAGTTCACCGTGGACTGGCTTCCGGCTCGCGGTAACTCTTTCAACATCGGCTTCAACGTCCCCATCGGGCAGAAGTGGGCGGGCAAGAGTCGGCCGCATCAGATGCGGTATCCGGTCGGTCCCGATCGTCCCTCCCTCCCGCGCATCGAGGAGCCGGACCCCCTGCTCGAGCCGGTCCTCGCCAACGTGCGCGAGACCTCGTACTGGGTGAACCGGCTCACCGTGCCCTATTTCGACCAGACGGGACGGCGGCGGGACCAGGCGGTGGCGTCCTTCACGCAATACGTGGAGGAGATCGGCACCCGGCTCGCCTCGTCCGACCCGATGTTCGGTGGGGCGCACACGTCGAGCGCCGAGCTCGCTGCGTATCACGCGGAGGTCGCGAGGGCCTTCTCGATCGCGCTCAGCGGGCGGTCGATCCCGTTCGGACAGTCCACGCCTGAGGGAGAGGCGGCAGCCGCAGCCGCCCGGGCGATCCTCCTGGACGAGGTTCTCTTTCCGTATGACCGACTCCTTGGTGTGTACAAGAAGCCCGACACGACGGACGACCTCGCCTTCACCGCCATGGAGCGGTTCGAGGCGTGGTCCCGAGACGTCGGGCTCGTCCCGTCCGATCGTCTGGCAGCCGTGAAGTCCGTCTTCCGGACCGTCCTCGAGGAGGTCGAGGCCGCCCGCGCTCAATCCAGGAAGTGGTGGGGAGACGACCGCCTCGTCTGGCTGCCCCTCCAGTACGGGCTCCTGCCAGAGGAACACGACACGCAGTCGGAGCTCGACGCGATCATCGAGCGCGCCACCGGGCATGTGTTCACGGACGGAAACCAGGCGAGCTATGCGCAGGGGACGCAGTTCCAGTGGGACCTGTACGAGGGGATACGGCGAGCGGAAGACTACCACGTGCTGTGGATCCACGACTTCACGGGCCTCAACCTGCAGGGCCAGGCCGACCTGATCTCGTTCTACATGACGGCGAACTACATCGAGACGCTGACCCGCCGCGTGGCGGCGTACGACTCGACGGGCCGCATGCCCACCTGGTTCATCTTCATCGATCAGCACTACTACGAGATCAAGGGCGCCCGCATGTGGATGAACGTGCTGGAGAGCCCGATGGATCGCCGACTGGACGTCCCCGAGGGATCCGAGTGGATGGCCGACTCGCTCGCCCACATGCAGGCGAGGCTGCGCGAGGCCGTGGCGGCCTCGGCCAGACTGCAGGCGGGCGCCGAGCGGTACGGCGAAGAGTGGCTGCGGAACCGGATCAAGGTGCAGGTCAACGTGACGAACCCGGCGGACCTGACCTACTGGGGGAACTCCTACGTTCCGCTCGCCGCCTGGCCGGACAACGTCATCCGCGACCACCGGAAGATCGCGTTCTACGACCTCACCGAGGAGGATCCGTACCGCGGACGCGCCATCTTCAGCGGCATGGGCGTGGCCGAGCACTACGTCGGCCCGAACTGGGAGGACCGGGCGCTGGTCCTGATCGGTCCGGCGGCGCTCGAAGTGAAGAACGAGGCGCGGGCCCTGCTGATCAGCCAGGGTTTCGAGGAAGACGAGATCCCGGAGCCGCTCCGCCCGAAGCCGTTCGCCGAAGATTACTGGGAGCGGGTCGAAGAGTACGCCGCGGAAAACCTCGGGGGATCGCGTGCCATCCAGCTGCACAACGGGACCGGTTACCTGTTCAAGTACATCAACGTGCTGAAAGCGGTGCTGTACACCCTGATGCCTCCGGGATCCGTCATCATCGATCCCGATTCGCTGAACCACAACCCGGTCTGGGCGTCGATGCTGCTCGGCAGCGCCCTGCGGGGGGTACGCGTCGTGATCATCCATCCGTCCCAGAAGAACGCGCCCGGACAGGCCTTCATGACCCTGTCCCGGGCCAGCGAGCTGTTCGAGCGCATGATCATCACCAACCAGGTGCTCGGCGAGCAGCTCGACCGCGCCGGGGGGGTGTTCAAGCCGGGCCTGTACGATGTGGCGGTCGACGTCGGAAACCTGCCGGCCCGGGCGCGGCTCGTCGCCGAAGGGTACCGGGCCAAGGAGTGGCTTCAGGAGATCCTTCCCTGGAGCCCGGAGCTGCTCGACGTCTATGAAGACATGGAGCAGATCTACGCCGAGGCAACGGGCGGGATGCCGGTGGAGTATCTGGCCGACGAGCTGGAAGGTGCCCGGCGGCCGATGCTCCACCTGAAGACCAACTTCTTCGCCACGGAAGAGGCCTTGACGCTCTTCCTCGCCTCGCCCGCGTTCGCCGACTTCACCCGCGAGTACATGGGCCAGCGATCGCTGGATGCCGCCATGCGCCGGGATTACCGGGACATACGTGAGACCGTCCTCGCCGTGGGAGAGCGGTTCCGGGAGCTGGTCGCGGAGCTTCGCGAGGCGTACCCGGAGGAATACGGCCGCGGCATGGGATACTTCCTCGTGGGCTCGTCCAACCAGGACTACCGCTCCATGCTGATGGACGGGGAGGTCGGCGTCGCCCTGGCCGGACTGTCGGCGGTCAACGGCCTCTGGGACTCGATGGGACTGACCGCCGGGGCGACGTACCCCACGACGGTGGAGGAGCTCGATGAGTACCTGCCTTACTACACGGGCTTCAAGTGGAAGATGAGCCGATGGATCAAGGTGGCACTGTGAGATACTCTCGGCGCGGTATACGAATCCCGGCAGTTCTTCTCGTGGCGGTCTTCCACGGGCTCGCGCCCCTCTCGACCGCCGGCGCGCAGGAGGTCACGCTCGGCGGCAAGGGAGGCATCAACACGTCGAAGCTGACCGTGGACGACCCGAGCGATCCCGACTTCGGCTTCAACAGCCGGACCGATTTCCAGGTCGGGGTCTTCGCCGAGTTCGCCCTCGGACCGAAGTTCGCCATCCAGCCCGAGGTGTACTACTCGAAGAACGGCGCCGACGCCCGCAGCGCGGAACCGGACATCAAGCTGAGCCTCGACTACATCCGGGTGCCGGTGCTCCTGATGGCGCGCCTCTCGTCCCGGGAGTCGCTCGTGTATCCGATCCTGTACGCCGGACCCCAGGTGGCCTTCGAGACCGCGTGCAGTGTGAGCGGCGAGATGGATGGAGTCTCCGTGAGCGTCGACTGCGACGATCCATTGCTGGACGGTGGACTCCGGACGAAGGAGACGGACATCGGGCTCGTGTTCGGCGGCGGCCTCGAGATGCTCTTCAGCCGGCTCACCGTTCAGCTCGATGCCCGGTACAACCTCGGGCTGACGAACCTCAACGACACGCAGGACTCGGGGGAAGTCAGCGCGAAGAGCCGCGGCTGGTCGTTCCTGGCCGGGTTCGGCGTGCCGATCGGGTAGATCGGGCAGGGCCGTGCGGCTCCAGGGGCACGGGTTCGGCCGGGCGAGGGCATGCGCGCTCGGGCTCCGCGCCACCGCGGCGTTCTCTCTGTTCGTCCCTGCGCCCGTCGCCGCGCAGGGCTCCGACGGCGCGGCTGTGGCCGGGGCGGCGCTCGGGGCCTACTCCGGCTTCGTCCTCGGCGGGGCGGCGGCGCTGATTCCCTGTAACCAGACCTATTCCGGCCTCGGGTGCGTGCGTGCGGGCGCCCTGGTCGGAGCCGGCGCCGGGCTCGCCTCGGGAATCGCGCTCGGATTGGCGGACTCCGGCGACATCGAAGATGCCTATGCCAGGGCCGGGATCGGTCTGGCCGCCGGATCGCTCGTGGTCGTCGCTCTCGAGCCGATCCTCGACCGATGGAGCTGGGGCGATGTGGCGGCGGGTGGTGTGATCGGCTCCTCGATCGCCGCGGCCGGTCGGGGAGCATGGATCGGGCTCGCGGTCGGATCCGGCCTGGGCATCGCCGTCTGGCAGATCGTCCCCGGGGCCAGGCTGCCGGACGCGGTCAGCGTCGGCCTGCTGGGGATGGCATTCGGAGGCATCGCCTCGTGGGTCGCTGATGCCGTCGACGCGGACGGTGATGGGTCCTCATCGGGTACTCCGGTTCTCTCCATCCGGTTGCCGGCGCCGTGAGCGCGGGCCGGATCGACCGCCCCGTCTCGGCCGCCCTGGCTGCCGCGTGCGCGCTGGTGTGCGCGATCGCGCTCGCGGGTCTCGCGGGCTGCTCGGTTTCCCATGACATGCGGTCCATGGACGGTGGAGCTACGGGGATCCCGACCGGATCCGATGAATCGGGTCCGGACGGTGATGAGTCTTCTTGCGAGGCGCGGCAGGCCCCGGTGCGGTGGTTCGGTCCGCAACGGGAGGCCGATCGGCACGCCCTCGCCCGGTGGTGCGCCGCCGTCGGACCTCCGGTGTGGCGCCCGATTCCGGCCCGGCGGGGCTCTTCGCCGGCGGGCCCGACTCCGGGTGCGCTCACGGTCGTGACCTGGAACGTGCACGTGGGAGGCGGCGACCTCCCGGGCTTCCTCGCGGACGCACTGGACTACGACTGCGACGAGGCTGGCGGGGCAGGGGCTGGCGGACCCTTCGTCCTGCTGGTCCAGGAGGCGTTCCGCGCCTCCGAGCTCGTTCCCGTGGCGCCCGAGGGTTCGCGGGTGGCCGACCGGATCGCCGAGGATCC
>NZ_JBZQEK010000109.1:0-5005 GCF_058719085.1 Candidatus Benthicola sp. | reverse complement strand
CGACCTCGGATTCGAGATCGCCGGACGGGTGGCCGAGATCTCGGTGCGCGAAGGCGACCCCGTCACGAACGGAGAGAAGCTCGCCTCGCTGGATCAGGCGGAACTGAACGCGGCTCTCCGGGCGGCACGGTCCCAGGCCGCCGCCGCCCGGGCCCGGCTCGAGGAGCTCGAGAGCGGCTTTCGGACGGAGGAGGTGGCTCAGGCCCGCGCCAACCTGCGTGCTGCCGAGAGCCGAATGGCGAAGGCGGATGAGGATCTCGAGCGAGGTCGGACCCTCTACCAGGGCGGGGCGATCAGCAAGGAGGCGTTCGACCAGCTGACGACGGCGCGCGACGTGATGCTGGCCGAGGCGGAGGCGGCTCGCGAGCGGCTGCGGCTGATGGAAAGCGGATCCCGGCCCGAGCAGATCGCCGCTCAGAGAGCCGCGGTGGAGGTCGCGGAAGCCGAAGTCGCCCGCATCGGGGCTCGCCTCACCTTCTCCGAGGTCCGCGCCCCGTTCGATGGGGTCGTCACCGTGCGTCACCGGGAGCCCGGAGAGACCGTCTCGCCGGGCCTTCCCGTGGTGACGATCATGAATCCCGCCGACCGCTGGGTGCGGATCTACGTCCCCGGCGACCGGGTCGGAGACCTGCACCTCGGTGATGGGGCGACGATCCGGGCTGACGCCGATCCGGGCAGAACCTACGAAGGTGAGATCATGCACATCGCCGCGGAAGCCGAGTTCACGCCGCGCAACGTGCAGACGACGGAGGAGCGGGTGAAGCTGGTGTACGAGGTCCGGGTGCGGATCACGGGTGATCCGGCGCTGGACCTGAAGCCGGGACTGCCGGCAGATGTGACCGTGCCGACGGGACGGTCGTGAGCCTCGGCGGCAAGGCGACGGCCGAAGAGACCGCGACGGCCGGGCCCATCATTTCCGTACAGGGACTCACCCGGCACTTCGGAGACGTGGCCGCCGTGTCCGAACTCTCGTTTGACGTGGCTCCGGGGGAGCTGTTCGGGATCGTGGGACCGGACGGAGCCGGGAAGACCACCACGGTCCGGATGCTGGCCGGCGTCCTGCCACCGACGTCGGGTGAAGCTCGTGTAGCCGGGGTGTCCATCACCCGGGATCCGGAGGGGGCGAAGCGGAAGATCGCCTACATGGCGCAGCGCTTCGGCCTGTACGAGGACCTCACGGTCCGTGAGAACCTGGATTTCTACGCCGACCTGTACGGCGTTCCCCGCAAAGAGCGGGAACTGCGTCTGGAGCGCCTGTATGCCTTCTCAGGCCTCGGGCCCTTCGAGTCGCGGCTCGCTGGCCAGCTGTCGGGTGGGATGAAGCAGAAGCTGTCTCTCTCCTGTGCGCTCGTGCACCGACCGGAGATCCTCCTGCTCGATGAGCCCACCTTCGGGGTGGATCCGATCTCGCGCCGGGATCTGTGGCTCATCCTGCACGAAATGGTGGCCCGGGGGACCACGATTCTCGTCACCACCGCCTACATGGACGAGGCGGAGCGGTGCGACCGGGTCGCCATGCTTCACGGAGGCCGGCTGCTGGCCCTGGCGCCCCCACGGCAGCTCCAGGCCGAGCTCGAGGGCAGTATCGTGGAGATCCGGGTCGAGCCGTCTCGGGAGGCGGCGCGCCTCCTCCACGAGTTGCCGGGCGTCCGACGCGCCGCGGCCTATGGAGAGGTGGTGCACGTTTCCGTCGAGCGTGGGATCGACGCATGGCCGGAGCTGCGGTCCGCCCTCGAGGCGCAGGGGCTGGCCGCACACGGGGCGGAGATCATCGAACCCTCGCTCGAGGACGTGTTCCTCGCCCGAACGGACCCGGATCTCCTGGCGCGCCAAACGTCGGCGATCGCCGATGACTGACGGAGTGGCGGTCGACGCCCGGAGCCTGACCCGCCGGTTCGGCGACTTCACGGCGGTGGATTCCGTGTCGTTCGAGGTCCGGACCGGGGAGGTGTTCGGGTTTCTGGGACCGAACGGCGCCGGTAAGACGACCACCATCAAGATGCTGAACGGGCTTCTCCCTCCGAGCGAGGGCCAGGCCATCGTCGCGGGCCACGACGTCGTGGGGGAGCGTCGGGAGCTGAAGCGCGACATCGGCTACATGTCGCAGCTGTTCTCTCTCTACCTCGATCTCACCGTGGACGAGAACATCGAGCTGTTCGCCGGTCTGTACGAGGTGCGCGGCGAGAGACTGCGGGAGCGGAGGGATTGGATCCTCGCCATGGCCGGTCTCGAGGAGGCGCGCGGCCGGCGAACCGGCCAGCTTCCCCTCGGCTGGAAGCAGCGCCTGGCGCTCGGCTGCGCGGTACTGCACGAACCGAGAGTCCTGTTTCTGGACGAGCCGACCTCCGGCGTCGATCCGGCGGCACGTCGAGCCTTCTGGGATCTCATCTACGGCCTCGCGGAGGGCGGGACCACGATTCTCGTCAGCACCCACTACATGGAGGAGGCGGAATACTGCGGTCGCGTGGCGCTCATGAACCGGGGACGCCTGATCGCGCTCGACCGTCCGTCCACCCTGCGCTCTTCCCTCGACGAACCGATTCTGGAGGTCCGGACGGAGGACGCGGCGCGGGCCGTCGAGGCCCTGCAGGGGGCCGAGGGGGTGATCGAGGCCGCCATGTTCGGCCGGCGCCTGCACGTGGCGGCGTCCGACGAGGCGCGTGCGCGGACTTCGATCCGGTCACGGTTCGAGAGGGAGGGGCTCCAGGCCGAACGGATCGATCGCATCGATCCGTCGCTCGAGGACGTCTTCGTGGCGCTCGTAAGACGGGAGGGCGGGACGGTGGCCGGATGAGCGGCTCGTGGAGACGTCTGTGGGCCATGGCCCGCAAGGAGGCCATCCAGCTGCGGCGCGACCCGCGCAGCCTGATCCTGGCCTTCGTTCTTCCCCTTCTGATGCTGCTGCTGTTCGGATACGCGATCACCCTCGACGTCCGCAACATCCGCCTCGCGGTGGTGGACCGTTCCGCCAGCCCCGCGAGTCGGCGGCTGATCGATGCCTTCTCCGGCTCCGGCTACTTCGAGATTTCGGCGTGGCCCGCCGGGCCCTCCGCGGCGGAAGAGTGGATCCGCCGCAACCAGGTGACCGGCGTCCTGTCCATCGGGCCCGAGTTCGAGCGCGATCTGGCCGCCGGAAGGACCGCCCGCGTGCAACTGCTCCTCGATGGCAGCGACGCGAACACGGCCTCGATCGCACAGAACTACGCCGGCGCGATCGTGGCTGACTTCGGCGGATCGGGAGCCCGGCCCGCGCTCGAGGTGCGGAGCCGGGTTTGGTACAACGAGTCACTGGAGAGCCGGATCACGATCGTCCCCGGACTGATAGCCGTCATCATGTCCATCATCGCCGCCATGCTCACCTCGCTCACGGTGGCCCGCGAGTGGGAGCGGGGCACGATGGAGCAGCTCGCCGCCACGCCGGTCACCCGGGTGGAGGTGATCATCGGCAAGCTGCTGCCGTATCTCGCCATCGGTCTTCTCGATCTCGCGATCACCTGCGTGGTGGGCGTCTTCCTGTTCTCGGTGCCCCTGCGAGGGAACCTCGCGCTCCTGTTCGCCACGTCGACCCTCTTCCTCCTCGGTGCGCTGGGGTTCGGGATCTTCCTCTCCGCGCTGCTCCGGTCGCAGCTGCTGGCGAGCCAGGCATCCCTGATGTCGACGTACCTGCCGGCGCTGCTCCTTTCGGGATTCATCTTCGCGATCGCGAACATGCCGAAGGTCCTCCAGATCGTGTCGCTCATCGTGCCGGCCCGGTACTTCGTGGCGATTACCCGGGGGATCTTTCTCAAGGGGGTGGGACTCGGGGTCCTGTGGCCCGACGTGCTCGGGCTGGCCGTCTACTCGTGCGTGGGGCTCGGGCTGGCGATCCGGGTGTTCCGGAAGGAGATCACGTGAGCGGCCGGTCGCCGTACCGGCTTCTCGCCGTCGTTCGGAAGGAGTTCCGCCAGCTCCTCCGCGACCCTCGCTCCCGGCCGATCCTTTTCGTGGCGCCGCTCGTTCAGCTTCTGCTGTTCGGGTACGCGGTGAGCACCGATGTGCGGCACGTGAGGACCTTCGTCGTGGACCACGATCGCACCGAACCGTCGCGCGCCCTCGTGGATGCCCTGACCGGATCCGGTTACTTCGATGTGGTGGCCCGCTCCAGCTCGCCGGCCGACATGGTACGCGCTCTCGATCGGGGCTCGGCCACGGTGGCCCTCGAGATTCCTCCGGGATACGCCGCCGATCTGGCTGCCGGGCGGGCGGAAGTGCAGCTGCTGCTGGACGGCTCAGACTCGAACGAGGCGACCGTCGCGCAGGGATATGCGACGCTGATCCTGGCCAGTCACGGAGCCTCGGCGGCCCGAAGGCGAGCGGCCTCGAGGGGCGCCGCGGGACCGTCGGCGGCACGTGCCGGACCGGGAGCGGTCGATCTCCGCGTCCGGGCGTGGTACAACCCGGAGCTCGAGAGCCGTGTGTACAACGTACCGGCCGTGATCGGACTCCTTCTCCTCATCATCTGCCTCATCCTGACGGCGCTGAGCGTCGTGCGGGAGCGGGAAACCGGGACGCTGGATCAGCTCCTGGTGAGTCCGATCAGCTCGGCCGAGCTGATGCTCGGGAAGACCATCCCGGTGCTGCTCGTCGCCCTGGTCGACCTCGTGGTCATCTCGATCGTGGGAACGCTCTGGTTCTCGATCCCGTTCCGGGGCTCCGCGCTGGCGCTCCTCACCGCCGCACTGCTCTTCATCGTGACCGGCCTCTCGATCGGCCTGCTCGTGTCCACGATCTCGCGAACGCAGCAGGAGGCGTTCATGACGATCTTCCTGTTCGTCCTTCCCTCGATCATCCTGTCGGGCTTCTTCTTTCCGATCCGCAGCATGCCCCTCGTGTTTCAGTGGATCACGATCGGGAACCCCGTGCGCTGGTTTCTGGAGATCGTGCGATCGGTGTTTCTGAAGGGAACCGGAGTCCACGAGCTGTGGCTGCCCTACCTGGCGCTGGCCGTGATGGCCGCCGGAGCCCT
>NZ_JBZQEK010000108.1:0-6898 GCF_058719085.1 Candidatus Benthicola sp. | reverse complement strand
TCGGCCGCCGGGCTCACGGCCCGCTACGCCGTCGATGACCTTCCCGGACGTCAGGTGATCGCCGTGGTGAACCTCGGGGCACGCAATATCGCGGGCTTCGAGTCCCAGTGCCTGACGCTGGGCCTTCCCGATGAATCCGGTCAGACGGTGCTTCTGCAGCCTGCCGACCCGGTTCCAGACGGCGGGCGGCTGTTCTGACCGCGGTGGCCGACCCGCAGGACGTCTCCGTTCCTGCCGATCCGGGACCGGGCTACGACGCCCTCTGCCACTCCGTGGCGTTTCGGGAGGATCGCGACCGCGCTCTCATTCGCATCGAAGGAGCGCGCGCGGGCCGAGTGCTCAATGGTCTCCTGAGCGCCGACGTCGAGGCGATCGAGGTCGGAGAGGCCCGGCTCAGCTTCGTCCTGTCTTCCCGGGGCCGCCCCATAGCCGTGCCAAGGGTGGTGCGGGTCGAGGCTGCCTACCTGCTCGACCTGTCGAGAGAGGCGCTCCCGGGCCTGCTCGAGCACTTCGGGACCTATCTGCCGCCCCGGTTCGCGTCTCTCACGGAGCTCGACGACGCCCGGTTCCTGACTCTCACGGGCCCGCACGCGACGGGGTTCCGCGCCGGGCTCGAGCCGCCGGAGGCGTCGCTCATCTCCGTCCCGCGGCCCGAGGAGGAGGGGGGAGGGTACGACTACCTCGCCCCGGCGGGTGGTTCGGCGGTGGACACGTTCGCGGCCGCACTTCGCACAGCCGGTGCGATCGAGGCGACCCGCGTCGATTGGGAGGTGTGGCGAATCGAGATGGGGATCCTCCGGTACGGCCGAGAGATCACACCCGACCACCTTCCCCAGGAGACGGGTCTCGTGGAGCGCGCCGTGAGCTTCGACAAGGGCTGCTACACGGGTCAGGAAGTGGTGGCCCGGATTCATTACCGCGGAAGCGTCCAGAGGCACCTTCGAGGCATCCAGGGAGAAGAGGAGCCGCGGGAACACCCGTCACCCGCAACCCCGCTCGTGCACGCGGATCGGGAGGCCGGACACATCACGTCCTGGTGCCATTCGCCCCGCTTCGGCGCGATCGGCCTCGCCTACGTGCGACGTACCCTCGGTCCGGGCGACGCCGTACGGCTGGAAACCAGGCCTCCGATCGAATGTCGCGTCCGCCAACTTCCCTTTACCATCACGTAAAGTGCCGGGGCGAAGCGATTTGCAGGCTCCGTTTCCCTCCCGTACTTTGGGTTCCGGCTCCGGACACCCTCGCGGGAGAACACATCTGAACGCCCTGGACCGGCAGGACATGCGGACCCTGTATCGACTCCTCTGGCTCACCCGTGCCGTGGAGGAGCGACTCGAGACCCTGTTCAAGCAGGGTCACGTGGTCGGCGGGCTCTATCGAAGCCTCGGCCAGGAGGCGACGGCGGTCGGCTGCGGCTACGCTCTCGCGGAGGGGGACTGGCTGGCCCCGTCCATTCGTGATCTCGGGGCCCTTCTGGCCCGCGGACTCGATCCGGCCGATGTTCTCCGGCAGTACACGGCGCGGGGCACGTCTCTGTGCGCGGGCAAGGACAACACCAACCACTTCACCGTGCCGGAACTCGGAATCCTGGGCCCGATCAGCCCCCTCGGCACGCAGCTCTGTGTGCTCAACGGCGTGGCCCTGAGCTTCCGAACGCGGGGCGAGCCGCGGGTGTGTCTCACGTTCCAGGGGGAAGGCGCCTCGCGAACGGGTGCCTCCCACGAAGGGCTGTCGCTGGCCTCGGCTCTCGAGCTTCCGATCGTCGTCGTGTTGCAGCACAATCGGTGGGCCTTCGGTACGCCGAGCACCTCCGTGGCCGCCGTGGAGAGCTGGGCCGACGTGGCCGGAGCCTACGGCGTGCCCGCCGTGACCGTGGATGGCAACGACGTGCTCGAGGTCTATGACGCGGCGTCACAGGCCGTGGCCCGCGCTCGGGCGGGGGACGGAATGACCCTGATCGTGTCCGAGACGTACCGCATGCTCGGTCATGCTCAGCACGATGGACAGAAGTACGTGTCACCCGAGGAGCTCCAGACCTGGAGGGAACGCGATCCCCTTCGGCGTTTCGAGGCGTACCTGGTGGAGTTCGGGTTCGAGTCCGCCTCCGGCCTCGAGGAGGTCCGCGCGGAAGTGAATTCGGAGCTCGACGAGGCGACGGAGAAGGTGCTGGGAGAGGGATACCCGCCGGCCGACGAAGCGCGGACGCGTGTGTACGCGAATCCGTCCCTCGATCCGGAAGTACCCTGGACCCGGCTGGACTCGCCTCCTGGATACGAGGCGCTGTCGCCCGCGGGCAGCCGCCGGGCCAGAAGAGCGGAGAGCCCCTGATGGCCGGGAACACTGGGGAGATCACCTACCTCGAGGCGATCCGGGAAGCCCTGCGCGAGGAGATGCGGACGGACGACGCCGTGTTTCTGCTCGGAGAGGACATCGGGGCCTATGGCGGGGCCTTCAAGGTCACGGAGGGCTTCCTCGAGGAATTCGGCGCCGACCGGGTGATCGACACACCGATCAGCGAGGCCGCCATCGTCGGCGCAGCGATCGGGGCCGCGCACATGGGGCTCAAGCCGGTCGCGGAAATGCAGTTCATCGATTTCATCGCGCCCGCTTTCGACATGATCGTGAACTTCGCGGCCAAGTCCCGTTACCGCACCGGGATCGGCGCGGGCATCGTGATCCGGGGGCCGTGCGGTGCGGGAGCGAGATCCGGACCGTTTCATTCTCAGTCCGTCGAGTCCTACTTCGCCAACGTCGCGGGCCTCAAGATGGTCATTCCAGCGAGGGCGTACGACGCGAAGGGACTCCTGCGGTCGGCGATCCGGGACACGGACCCGGTGCTGTTCTTCGAGCACAAGTTCCTGTACCGCCGGATCAAGGAAGAGCTTCCGGTGGACGAGGAGATACTCGTGCCGATCGGCCGCGCACGCACGCACCGGCCGGGCACCGACCTGACCATCGTGACCTACGGCGCCATGGTGTACCGGTCGGACGAGGCGGCCGCGCGGATCGCCGCCGAGGATGGGGCCGAAGTCGAGATCATCGATCTCCGCACCCTCAGGCCGCTCGACACGACGGCCATCGTGGAGAGCGTCCGGCGCACGGGCCGGCTCCTGATCGTGCACGAAGCCCCGAGATTCGGGGGATTCGCCGGCGAGATCACGGCCCAGGTGTGCGAGGAGGCGTTCGAGTGGCTCGACGCTCCGATCCGCCGGGTCACGGCGATCGACACGCCGGTGCCGTACGCGCCCACGCTCGAGGATTACTACCTCCCCGGCGAGGAGGACATCGTGTCGGCAGCCCGGTGGCTGCTCGCCTACTGATCGCCCATCGAAGACGGAGCCCGTCGGGATCGGGCCGAGACGGTTTCAGGAAAGGAACGTGAGATGTCCAAGGTCGATGTGATCATGCCGCAGATGGGGGAATCGATCGCGGAGGGCACGCTGACGAAGTGGCTCAAGAAGGTCGGCGACTCCGTGGAGCGGGACGAGGACCTGTTCGAGATTTCTACGGACAAGGTGGACGCCGACATCCCGTCGCCGGAAGCCGGCACCCTGGTCGAGATCCTCGTCGAGGAGGGAGCGACCGTGGAGGTGAACACGGTGGTCGCCCGCATCGACACCGAGGGAGAAGCCGCCGGCGAGGAGGCGGAATCGGAGAAGGAAGCGGCGGAGGTGGACAGCGCCGAGACGCCCGAGGCGCCGGAGGCGGCCGCGGAAGCGGCGCCCGGTACCCAGGACGAGGAGGCCCGGCCCGTGAGAGAGTCCGTTGCCGCGTCGGGCACGGAAGGTCCGGCCAGCCGTGAAGAGCGCCTGCAGACTCGTTCCACGCCGCTCGTCCGGAAAATGGCCGCCGAGCATGGCGTCGACATCGCGGACGTCGAGGGAACCGGCATCGCGGGTCGGGTGACGCGGGACGACCTCCTCGAGCACATCGAGAAGAAGGAGGTCGCCGCGGAGCAGGAACCGACTCCGAAGACGGCAGCCGGAAAACCGGAGCCGGCTCCTTCGGCCGCCTCCGCGCCCGAGCAAGCGGGTCCGCCCGGAACGATGCGCGTGCCGATCCACGGGGCAACGCTCGACATCCGGATCCCGCAGGTGCCCGTGCGCGAAGGCGACACGGTGGAGGAGATGAGCCGGGTCCGGCTGCGAACGATGGAGCACATGCTGATGTCGAGGCGCATCTCGGCTCACGTGACCTCGGTGAACGAGATCGACTTCGAGCACGTGGTCCGTCTTCGCCGGAAGCTGAAGCCGAGGTTCGCGGAGCAGGGCATCAAGCTCACGTACGGCCCCTTCATCATGAAGGCCGTGGTGGAGGCTCTTCGCGAGTATCCGATCCTCAACGCCTCGGTGGACGGCACCCGGATCGTCTACCATCGCGACATCAACCTCGGGATCGCGGTCGCCGTGGCCGACGGCAAGGAGCTGATCGTGCCCGTGCTCAAGAACGCCGATCAGCTCAGCCTCATGGGCCTGACGGCCGGCGCGAACGAGCTCGCCGAGAAGGCGCGATCGAAGACGCTCGATTTCTCGGACATCGAAGGCGGCACCTTCACAATCACAAACGTGGGGGTGTTCGGAAACCAGTTCGGTATGCCGATCATCAACCAGCCTCAAGTCGCGATCCTCGGAACCGGGGTGATCGAGAAGCGACCGGTGGTCGTCCAGGACACCATGGGCAACGACGTGGTCGGCATTCGGCACATGTCGTATTTCGGGCTCAGCTACGATCACCGCGTGGTGGACGGCGCCATCGCCGCCTTCTGGCTCAACAAGGTCAAGGAGGTTCTGGAGAACTTCCCCGAAGACGTGATCTGAGCTCCGTCTCCACCTCGCCTTTCTGATGTCCAGTCGGCGGCCCTTTCCCGGAGGGCCGTCGTCGTTCCTTCCGCCCGGAAGCGATCTGCCTACGGGCCCCGTTTCCCGCTGTCAGAGGACCGTGGGAACGCGAAGTGTCCGGTTTTGGTACACATCGTCGCGTATCCGAACATCCGGCATGCCGGACCGGACCGGCCCGATCTCCTTCAACGTATTGTCACGAAGCACCTTGGACCGTATCGAAGGGGTGGCACGGGCATTGCCCTTGAAACGAGTGGCCGTATCGGTGCGTACTGCGGGGTCCCCGGTGCGGAGTGAGGGGCGATGTTTCTTCCCTACATGATCCGCCACCGAGACAGAGCTCGTCGACCGGGGACTCGGCCTGCCGCGCGAGCGCGGAGAGGCACCGCTCATTGAAGATCGAGAGAGCCTGATGGAAAAGCCTGAGGGAAGGGCGGAGGGAACGGTCGGAGGCGCGACTCGGGAACGGGTCCGTCCACGACTGGTTGAGAAGAAGGAACGACCGCGCCTGTCGCTCCGGAAGGGCCGCGGAGAGCGAGAAGGCTCGGACGCTTCAGGCGAGGCCGGAGGCGTGGGCACGAGCCGACTGTCCGGCATGGATGTCAAGCGGGCGCCGAAGGGCAAGAAGAAGCGCAACCTTTATATCGCCCTGGGAGCCGTCGGCCTGCTGGTGGTCACCTATCTGCTCAGCCAGCTCGAGCCCGCCGCCCCGACCGTCGATCGCAACGTGGTCGTTCAGGGAACGGTGGAACGGGGTGAGATGGTTCGCGAGGTCCGGGGCTCGGGCACGCTGGTACCCGAGCGGGTGCAGTTCGTGGCCGCCGTGACGGCGGGGCGCGTGGAATCCGTTCACTTCGAACCAGGACAGGAAGTGAGCCCGGAGGACATCCTCGTGGTGCTCTCGAATCCGGACGTGGAGCTCCAGGTGCTGGAGGCCGAGCAGCAGTGGACGGCCGCCCAGGCCACCCTCGTTTCCCTGCGCCAGACGCTCGGCACGGGGCTCCTGGCGCAGGAGGCCGCGGTGGCGGACACGCGCGCCCGGTACGGCGAGGCTCGCAGACAGGCCGAGGCCTATTCGAGGCTCGCCGACAACGAGTGGGTGTCCGGCAACGAGTACGAGAACGCTCGCGACAACGCGGAGGCGCTGCAGGAACGCCTGCGTACCGAGCAGGCACAGCTCGATCTTCTCAACCAGACGATCGAGGAGCGCCTGGCGGTGCAGCGTGACCAGGTGGAGCGGCTTCACAACATCTACCGTTACTACCAGGAGCGCTCGGCCAACATGAAGGTGAAGGCAGGTGCCGAAGGCGTGCTCCAGGACTTCGACCTGGAAGTCGGGCAGTGGGTGCAGTCGGGGACGACCCTGGCTCGCGTGGCGCGCCCCGAGCGCCTCAAGGCGGAGCTCCGGATCCCCCAGACGCAGGCCCGCGACGTTCAGGTGGGTCAGTCCGCGTACGTCGACACCCGCACGGACACGATTCCGGGACGAGTGCGGCGCGTGGACCCGAACGTCCAGGGCGGCTCGGTGCTGGTGGAAGTTACGCTGCAGGGAGACCTCCCGGCCGGGGCGCGCCCGGACCTGAACATCGATGGAACGGTCGAGCTGGAGAGATTGAACGACGTGCTGCACGTCGGGCGGCCCGCTTACGGGCAGAGCAACAGCACGGTGAGCCTCTTCCGGGTGATCGAGGATGGGGATGCCGCAGAACGGGTCACCGTGCAGCTCGGTCGGAGCTCGGTAAACCAGATCGAGGTGGTGGAAGGCCTCGGTGAAGGCGACGTGATCATCCTCTCGGACATGTCCCGGTACGACGACGTGGACCGGGTCCGCATCAGGTAACTTCGACGTCGGAAGCGTCCTCAGCTGGAAAGGCGAGACATGGAGAAAGACATTCCTCTGATCCGGATGGAAGGCGTCAAGAAGGTCTTCTACACGGAGGAGATGGAGACGCACGCGCTGGCGGACATTCACATGGAGATCCGGGACGGGGAGTTCGCGGAGGTCATGGGTCCGTCGGGGTGCGGGAAGTCCACCCTGTTGTCGCTGGTCGGTCTGCTGG
>NZ_JBZQEK010000107.1:0-1745 GCF_058719085.1 Candidatus Benthicola sp. | reverse complement strand
GCCCCGTCGCTCCACAAGTACGACGCGCGCAACTACCGGCACGTGGACCGCAACTTCGGCCCGGACCCGAGGGGCGACGCGATCCTCATGGCGGCCGAGGACCCCGACGACCCGGATACGTGGCGGTGGACGGCCGCCGACAGCCTGATGCTGGAGCTGGTGAGCGAGGTCCATCGGCGCGGGATGCGGATCATCCTCGACTACTCGTGGAACCACACGGGGGTCGAGTTCTGGGCGTGGAGGGACGTGCTGGAGAACCAGCAGGGTTCCCCGTACGCCGACTGGTACGAGGTGGAGCGCTTCGACGATCCGGCCACCCCGGACACGAGCGAGTTCGCCTACTCCGGCTGGGCCGGGGTACCCCAGCTTCCCGAGTGGCGAAAGGTCGGCCGGCCGGAGGGCGTGCATTCGGGAGCGGTGCCCGGCACCCTGGTCCCCGGCGTCCGCGAGCTCGTGTTCGCCGTCACCCGGCGCTGGCTGGACCCGAACGGTGACGGCGATCCGTCCGACGGCGTGGATGGCTTCCGGCTCGATGTGGCCGAGATCGTCCCGCTCGACTTCTGGCGGGAGTATCGGCAGGTGGTGCGCGAGATCAACCCCCGGGCGTACCTGGTGGGCGAGGTGTGGTGGGAGGCGTGGCCCGAGACGATGTTCGATCCGGCTCCGTGGCTCCAGGGCGACGTGTTCGACGCGGTGATGAACTACCGGTGGTACGAGCCTACCCGCCGCTTCTTCGCCGGCGCCGAGCCCCGCCTGTCGGCCACCGGATACGTGGCGGCGCTGGACTCCGTGGCAGCCGGCATCCCGGAAGCCCATCAGAGGGCGATGATGAACCTCACCGCGAGTCACGATGCGCCCCGCTTCGGCACCTCGATCTACAACCCGGGGCGATACAAGTACGGCGTGACGCCGCGGGACAATCCGGACTATCGGATCGACCGACCGAGCCCGCGGACGATCGAGATCCAGGAGATGATCCTCACCCAGCAGTTCACCTGGGTCGGGGCCCCGCACGTGTGGTACGGGGACGAGGTGGGCATGTGGGGAGCCGACGACCCCGACACCCGGAAACCGATGGTGTGGGCCGACCTCAAGTACGAGACGGAGCGAGCCCACCCCTTCGACCTGGAGCGCGACCCGGACCCGGTGGCCCCGGACCTCAGCCTGTTCGAGACCTACCGGGAGCTGATCCGGCTCCGGAAGGATCACCTGCGGCTGTTCGTGGACGGGGACGTGCATTGGCTGGAGGCCAGCGACGCGAACCGCACCCTGGCCTACGAACGATCGCTGGACGACGACCGGGCGATCGTCGCGTTCAACGCGTCGCAAGACCCGATGGAGCTGGAGCTCGAGGCGGAGAACGGAACCTGGCGCGTCGCGTTCAGCTCGGCGGGGGCGCCGCGTCAGGCGGTAGAGGTCGTGGCCGGCACGCTCCGGACCGAGCTGGCTCCGCTCTCGGCGAGGGTGTGGATCCGGGAGGGTCCGTGATCGTCGCCGCGGTCCTGACATCGGCCGCGCGCTCGATCGCGTGCCCGGCCGCGCTCTCCGCCGAGCCTCCGGCGGGGCCCGCGGGGACATGAGCGCACCGGATACGCCATGACCCTGTGGACGGCCCTGCTGGACCTGCTGATCCTGCTCGCCGCGGCGACCGCCTTCGGCGCCGCCTGCGAGCGGGTCCGTCTCACCCCGCTGTTCGGGTACCTCGCGGCCGGGATCCTCCTCGGCCCGAACGCGCTGGACCTGCT
>NZ_JBZQEK010000106.1:0-15502 GCF_058719085.1 Candidatus Benthicola sp. | reverse complement strand
GGCGGAGTCGTCGACTCTCCGGGAGTCTACGTGCTGGGTCTTCCGTTTCTCCGGCGACGCAAGTCGAGCCTGATCGACGGAGCCGGATCCGACGCACGCGCGCTGAGTGCCCATCTGGAAGCGTTTCTGGATGGAAGGGTTCGGAAGGGCGACCCGACATCCACGGCCGCTGACCGTGCGGCCTAGAGAGGAATCGAACCTCATGACCCGGTGCATCGATCGAAAGCGCTACGACGTCGTCATCGCAGGTGCCCGCTGCGCGGGTGCCTCGATCGGCATGCTTCTGGCCCGCGCCGGCCTCAGGGTGCTGGTGGTCGATCCGCAGCGCCGCGGAAGCGACACGCTCTCCACGCACGCCCTCATGCGGGGCGCGGTTCTCCAGCTGCATCGCTGGGGACTGCTGGAGGCCGTTCGAACCTCCGGCGCCGCTGCCGTTCGTGAAACGACCTTCCACTACGGCGACGAGGCGATCCGTATTCCGATCAAGGAACGCGACGGCGTCGATGCCCTGTACTCGCCGCGGCGCTTCGTCCTCGACGCCATCCTGGCGGACGCGGCCGAGAGCGCGGGCGCGGAGCTGCGCCACGGCCTGTCCGTGACGGACCTCGTGACCGGCGCGGAAGGGCGGGTGCAGGGCGTCCGGATCGCGGGGTCCGATCGCGAGGAGATCGAGGTGCGGGCCGACCTCGTGATCGGAGCCGACGGCCTGCGCTCGCGTCTGGCCCGGATCCTGGACCTGGAGCCGCGGCACGTGGCGGCGCACACGACGGCGACCGTATACGGCTACTGGCGGAATCTCGGACTGAAGGGAAACCACTGGTACTACGGGGCCGGCGCGGCGGTCGGAGCGATTCCGACGAACGACGGCGAGACCTGCGTGTTCGTCTCCGTACCCCCGGAACGCTTCGAGGCCGAGCGCGGCCAAGGCCTGGACGTCCTCTATCGCACGGTCCTGTCGGAGGTGTCGTCCGACCTGGCCAAGAGGGTGCGGCGCAGCCCCGGCCCGGGAAAACTGAGGGGATTCGCCGGCGAACCGGGCTTCCTCCGGCCCGCCGCCGGGCCGGGCTGGGCACTCGTCGGAGACGCCGGGTACTTCAAGGACCCGATCACCGCCCATGGCATCACCGACGCCCTGCGCGAAGTGGAGTTTCTGGCCGGCGCGGTGACAGCGGGGACGGATCGTGCACTTCGGGACTACGAGAGGGAGCGCGATCGACGCGCGCAGGGACTCCTGGCGGTCACCGATGAGATCGCGTCGTTCGAATGGAGCCTGGAAGAGGTGAGAGAAAAGCACCTGCGCCTCGCACAGGAGATGAACCTGCTGGTCGAAGAGACCCGCGGGCTCGACCGGCAGACGGTCGTGCCGGCCGCCTGAGCGACGAAACCGGGAGAACCGGGGAACCACGAGGTGGGAGCCGAACTCATGATGGACATCGCAGTCGGAGACACCGCATCCCGCAGCCTCACGCTGACGGATGATCACGTCGAGGCGTTCGCGCAGATCAGCGGGGACCGGAACCCGCTGCACTTCGACGAGGCGTTCGCGGCGGGCACGAAGTTCGGACGACTGGTCGTGCAGGGAGGTCTGACCACTGGACTGCTGCACGCCCTCGTGGCCATGGACATGCCCGGCCCCGGAACCGTCTTCCTCAGCCAGAGCTGGAAGTTCACGGCGCCCGTCTTCATCGGAGACAGGATCACGGCCACGGCCAGGGTCATGAGCGTCCACGAGTCGAAGCCGGTCACGCGGCTCGGCATCGAGGTCACACGCGACGGAGGCGAGGTGGTGCTGGAGGGGGAGGCGTGGTGCTACACGTTCGCGGGACCGGAGGCTTGAGCCGAACGGAGGACGAGCTCAGTCCTTTCCGAGCCGCGCCGTGAACCATCTTCGTCCGTCGAGGCGGTGCCAGATGCCGGTCATCTCGGCGTCCCCGAGGCGGAACCAGACCTCGCCAAGCGGAACGCAGCCGGATTCCCTCGGAACCTGCCGCGTCCGAAGCCAGTCGCCGCTCTCCTCGAGCAGATCGAGCGAGTAGGCGCAGCTTCCCTGCGGCCGCCAGTAAACCACGGCACCGATCGAGCGATCGGCCGCGAGATCCTCGTAGAGCCGCACGCTGATCCGGGGGAGGTCCGACGGAACGGGTCCCTCGATCGTGCCGGTCCAGTGTTCGAGGGCCGGGTCGTCACCCGAGGAGAGGCCTTCTCGGGCGCGCCGGGCCGCAGGATCCGGATCCACCGGCTTCCAGGCCCCGCGGATCAGGCCGACCTCTTCGGTCCCCGGATCGGCCGGGCCGTCGGTTTGCGAATCGGCGGTCCGTACAGGTTCCGGCTCGGACCGCGCCGTGGCAGCGAACGCGGCAGCCATGTCGATCGGATCCGGCCCCTGATCACGGAGTTCGGATCCCGCGACGGCATCCGCTCCGGCCGGAACGGCCGCCACGTAGTCCCCGTGCACCCAGCCGATCGCCTCGCCGTCGTCACCGATCACTTCGAGCCACGCCCCGTCCCCGGATCGGCTTCGGACGCGGAGCCTGGCGCCATGATCGAGGGTCGCCACGGTCGGAGCCGATCGCTCAGGGCTCGATCGCACGTTGAGTCGGGACGCGGTCACGAATCGAGTAGCGATCGGGTCCCCGTCCCGGGATCGCACGGGGCTGTCGACGTCTTCGCGGTCCACCGAGGACACCGCGTTTCCAGGGTCGAGGCCATCGAGCATGTCGGATAGCGTCCCCGAGGCGACGAGGATGGTGAGGGCGACGAGGCTGAAAGCGGCGATCACGCCCCACAGGAACCGCTCGAGGGACCACTCTCGGGGCAATCGCGGAACGGCCGTCGACTTCGTACGCTCCTGCGGCTCGGTCCGTTCGCCAGGCGCCGTGTCCGCCGGGCGATCGGAATCGGCGCCTGCAGCCTGCCCGGACGTGGCCGAAGCTCCGAGTCGGGCCGCGAGGGAATCCACCAGGTGCCGGTGGGCAGCGAGCCATTGGTAGGCGTCGTTGACCCGCTTGAACTGGGCCTCAGCTCGGGAGATCGCCTTCGCGTCGCTCCCGAAGCGATCCGGGTGCCACACCTTGGCCAGGAACCGGTACCGGTCCCGGACCTCCTCCCAGGAACACCCGGGCCGCAGGTCCAGTACGGCGAGGTTTCTCCGTGTCTCGTCGATCGGATCGGGCATGTTCGCGCCTCGAACGTTCGACGCGGCCGGGGCCAGCCGCGGAATTCAGGAAGGGCGCAAACCGAATGATAGCACCCGGATGCCGTCGATGACAGCATGACGTCAGGAGCGAAGTGGGGTCTGAGATGCTAGTTTGAGGCGCGCCCCACCGAGGCTCCGTAACTCACTGGTACTCTCGCAGTGAGGTCGTCATGGGTGTGCCCGTCCTTTCGCGTCGCTGCGGCCGGCTGGCGGTGATCATCGTCATCGCCCTGGGCCTTCCCGCGCCCGGTTCGGCTCAGGAAGCGGGAAGCCTGGTCGGGACGGTGTCCGACTCGGCCACGGCAGAACCTCTGGGCAGCGTCCACATCACACTGGTCACCGCTGGAGGAGAAGGGATCGCCGCGGCGCTCTCCGGCCCGGGTGGGGCCTTCAGGATGAGCGGAGTCCCCCCGGGAGTCTACGAAGTCCATGCGTCTCTCCCGGGGTGGTTGGCCGTTTCCCATCCATCGGTCGCGATCGCCGATTCCTCGACGACCACCCTTTCCCTCTCCATGACCCAGCGCCCGTACCGCCTGAACCCGCTCACCGTCTCCGTCTCCAGGACGGAGGAGAAGGTATTGGAAGCTCCCGCCGCGGTGGCCACGGTCGATCTCGAGGAGATTCAGGCGCGCCCGGCGATCACGACGGTGGAGCACGTGCGCGACCAGGTCGCGGTCGACTACATGAAGACGGGACTCCAGGGCAGCTACGTCGTCGTTCGCGGATTCAACAACGTGTTCTCCGGGGCGACGCTCACGATGACCGACCACCGCGTCGCGAGACTTCCGTCGCTCCGGGCGAACATCTCGTATTTCGATCCGATCACCAGCCTCGACCTCGATCGGACGGAAGTCGTGCTCGGTCCCGGGTCGGCTCTGTACGGGCCCAACGTCGAGCAAGGGATCGTGCACTCGTTCACCCGATCGCCGATCGACGACCCCGGGATCAGCGTGTCGGTGGCGGGGGGGCTTCGAGATCAGCCCGCCGTGCCCGACCAGGGACTGGACTCGAGTGTCGAGGGCGTGACCCACGTCGAAGGACGAGTGGCTTACCGGGCCACCGATGCGCTCGGATTCAAGCTCTCCGGTCAGTACTTCGCGGCCACCGACTTTCCTTACGTCGATTCCGGAGAACAGAGCCAGCAGGTATCCGCCAACGAGTGCATCGAGGCAGGCTACACCGCCGCTGCTCCGTCGTGCTTCATCTTCGCCGGCGACCTGCCCAGCTGCACCTTGCTGGCGGGCTGCACCGACCCGGCGGATCAAGCCGCACTGGAAACCCGCGTGAACCACGTGGCCGCCGGACGGGACGACGACCTGCGGCGCTGGACGCTGGACGCCCGCATCGACTGGCGTCCGGCCCCGCGCACCCAGCTGGTGGTAGCGGGAGGTCGTGCGATGGCGGTCAACAGCGTGGATCTGACCGGTCTGGGAGCGGGACAGATCGTGGATTGGGCCTACGACTACGCCCAGGCGAGGCTTCACTGGAACGACCTGTTCGCGCAGGTCTACCTGAACTGGAACGAGAACGACAGCTCTTATCTGCTGCGATCCGGGGCGACCCTGGTCGACCGCTCGCGTCTCCTCGTGGCGCAGGTGCAGAACGTATCCAGTCTCGGGGACGCGAACCGCCTCGTGTACGGGATCGACTTCCTCCGCACCGTGCCGGTCACGGACTCGACGATCAACGGGATCAACGAAGAAGACGACGATGTGAACGAGCTGGGCGGGTACCTCCAGTGGGAATCCGCCCTGAGCCGCCGGTTCGACCTCGTTCTCGCGGCCCGGGTCGACAAGAACTCCCGGATCGCGGACCCGGTGTTTTCGCCGCGGGCGGCACTCGTCTACCACCCGAGGCCCGATCAGAGCCTTCGGCTGACCTTCAACCGGGCCTTCTCCACGCCCAACTCGATCTCGCTCTTCCTGGACATCTCCGGCGGGACCGTACCGATTCCGGGTCTCGAGCCCTTCGGCTACGACCTGCGGGCTCAGGGCGGCAGCGACACCGGCTTCACCTTCCGGCGGGAGGCAGGCGTCCCGATGCATCTCTCGCCGTTCGCCCCTCTGATCGGCCAGACGGATCGCGACTACCTGCCGAGCAACACCGCCACGCTGTGGAGCGAGGCCGTGGCCCTGGTCCAACTGGCCGATCCGGCGATCGGACAGCTCCTGTCCGAGCTTCCCCCGCCCAACGACTCGCGCGTCCCGGTGGTGGCGCTCTACCTGGACCTGGAGGCGGAGGAGTTCTATCCACGTCCGGGGGGCCTCGCCGGCCTCGAGGACCTCCCACCGCTCGAGGCCGGGATCACGAATACCCTCGAGCTGGGCTACAAGGGACTGCTCGAGGAAAAGCTGCTCATCGGTGCGAGCGGATGGTACAGCCACGTCTCGAACCGGATCTCGGCGCTTCGCGTCATTTCGCCGAACGTGTTCCTCGACCAGACCGCGCTGGGGTCGTACCTCGCGGAAGAGTTCGTGGCTCGGGTGGGCACGGTCTTTCCGGACGAGGAAACGGCGCTCGCCGCTGCGGCCGAGGTGGCCGGCAACCTGGGTCAGATACCGCTCGGGGTGGTGGCTCCGGAGCCGTCGGGCGGCACCTTCGCGCCGATCGTCATGACGGATCGCAACCTGGGCGCATTCGACCTGTTCGGCATCGACCTCTCGATCGCGTGGTACCTGACGGACCGCTGGAGCCTCGAGGGAAACGTCTCATGGGTGAGCGACGACGTGTTCACGGCGGGCTCGGGGGAGGCCGCCGAGCGGTACGCGCTGAACGCCTCGTCGCTGAAAGGGGCGCTGGCCGTGAGTTACGGCGACCCGGCTGACGGGTTTCGCGGCACCCTTCTCGGACGCGCCATCCGTGGCTTCCCAGCCGCCTCGGGAGTCTATTCCGGCGAGGTCGACGGCTATGCCACGGCCGACCTCACCCTCGGCTACCGGTTCGCGAGATCGGGGCTCTGGGTTCAGCTCGGGGTGCAGAACCTCTTCGGCACGGGCTACGCGACCTTCCCGGGTGCCGCGACCCTGGGCCGCACGACGCTCCTCAGGGTCCGATACGACACACCCGGAATCTGAGCGCGGCAGCGCGGGCTTCTGGTCCCCGTCATTCCTTCCCGAGCCACCGGTACACGGCGCCGGCCAGCAATCCTCCGATGATCGGCGCGACCCAGAACATCCACAACTGCGATGTCGCCCATCCGCCCACGAACAGGGCCGGTCCGGTGCTGCGGGCCGGGTTCACGGAGAGGTTCGTGACCGGGATTCCGACGAGATGGATGGCCGTCAGGGAAAGTCCGATCGCGATCGGAGCGAAGCCCGCCGGGGCGCGACCATCCGTGGCCCCGAGGATGATCATCAGGAACGTGAAGGTAAGGACGACCTCCGCCACCAGGCCCGCGGCCATGGAGTAACCGCCAGGCGAGTGTTCCCCGTAGCCGTTCGCCGCGAAGCCGCCGGACAGATCGAACCCCGCAGCCCCACTGGCCACGAAGTACAGCACGGCGCAGGCAAGAACAGCCCCAGCCACTTGCGCCGCCGTGTAGGGAAGAAGCTCCTTCCCCGGAAAGCGCCCCCCGGCCCACAGTCCCACGCTCACGGCGGGGTTCACGTGACAGCCCGAGATGTGCCCGATCGCGAAGGCCATGGCCATCAGACTGAGGCCGAACGCGAAGGCCACGCCGACCCAGCCGATGCCCACATCGGGCACTCCGGCCGCGAGAACCGCACTTCCGCAACCGAAGAACACCAACCAGAACGTGCCGATCAACTCGGCAACCGCGCGACGACCCATCGACATGAGCCCCTCCCCTGATGGACCGCGCCCGTGGCGACCCGGCACCGGGCGGGCGGCTCAGGACGCGGATTGCATCCAAGATAGGAGCGATCCGCGGATTGGGAACCGCTTCGCCGCCCACCACGCCACCGAACGCTTGCCTCCATCCGAGCGGAGCGGTCACATTCCCGCTCGCGTAAGCCCATTCCCTTTGCTGCGAGGCCGGCTCGATGTCCTTTTCGCCGTCCGACGATCACGAAGCCATCGCCTCCGTGATGAAGGACCTGTACGAATCCATCTCCGGCCGGAACGACGGTGAGCGCGACTGGGACCTCTGCCTGTCGCTGTTCCACCCGGAAGCCCGCGTTTCCCCGGACGCCTTTCAGGACCGCGTGAGAAGCGTGATGACGGAGGAGGCTTTTCAGGCGGATGCGCGACCCCGCATCGCCGGAATGTCGTTCTTCGAGTGGGAGGTGGACCGAGACGTGGAGATCACGGGGGAGGTGGCCTCGGTCCGGAGCCGCTACCAGGCGGCGGCGACGCCCGGCGGAACGCCCATCATCAAGGAAGGCGTCAACCATCTGATCCTCATCAAGGAAGGCGGACGCTGGGTGATCCTGGCGATCGCGTGGTGAGCCGGCCATGAATGGCCTGCCGCGCCTTCCCACGGTGCCTCTTCGCCGCGGTTCACGTATTGTTTGTATATGAGCATCGACCTCGCTTCCCTGGCCTACGATCTCTTCCTCATCGCGGTGGCGTTCGTCCTGGCCATTCCTCTCGGCTGGGAGCGCGAGCAGGCTCACCGACCGGCTGGCCTCAGGACCTTTCCGATCGTCAGCGTGGCCAGCTGCGCCTTCGTGCTGGTGGGAATGGGAGCGTTCCCGGACTCTCCGGACGCGCAGTCCCGGATTTTGCAGGGCCTGATGACGGGCATCGGGTTCATCGGGGGCGGAGCGATCCTCAAGCAGTCGGACACCGGGATCGTTCGGGGCATCACGACGGCGGCCAGTCTGTGGACGACGGCAGCGATCGGCGCCGCGGTGGCCTACCAGCGCTTCGCGCTGGCCGCGTTGCTTACCGTCGTGAACTTCGTGATTCTCCACTGGATGAAGGGGGCAAAGCAGGAGGACTGAGGTGGGCAGGCCTGTCTCGAGAACTTCGCTTCGGGCGTTGGAGTATCAGAGTCTACTCGTTGCTCCATCCGGCAAGCGCGAACGGGGAACCGTATGATGAGACAGGGCATGGCAGGCCTGGTTGCGCTGGCAGGACTCGTTCTGGCCGGCTGCTCAAGCGACTCCACCGGCCCCGAACCCGGTGAGGCATTTACGCTGGCGCCGGGGGAAGGCGCTACCCTTTTGCCGCTGGGTACGCACGTGCGCTTCCTGCGCGTGAGCGAAGACTCGAGATGCCCGTTGCGCGCAGAGTGCGTTTGGGCGGGTGATGGAGCGGTGGTCCTGGAGGTCTCACCTCGGGATGGTGCTGCCATGGAGCGGGTCGTGCACACAACCGAAGGGCCGAATTTCGTGCTGCTCGGTCGATACGAACTCAGGCTGCTCGGACTCAGCCCCTATCCCGAAGAGCCGGGTGACATCCCACCGGACGACTACCGCGCCGAACTGAAGCTGTACGAGCGCCTGCCGTAGACAGCCACGGAAACCGGATCCCCCGGAGTCGCGACCCGACACACGCATGTGCCGGGTCGACGCTCATGTCAAAATCTCAGAGGGCATATCCCACGGTCAGCAGAATCGCCCACATCCGCCCCTTCACCGTCTCGAAGCTGCTCGTTTCGGGGTCGTCGTTCAGGTTGGTGAGGCCGAGGTTGTACCGAAACTCTCCCCCGATGAGGAACTTGCCTACCGGGTAGTCGACCCCCGCACCGAACACGATCGCCCAATCCGTGTCCTTGGTCTGCACGTCGACCAGCGGATCGTCGCAGTCGACAGTCAGTTCCGTGCCATCGACATCGCCGCTGACCTCACATTTCGACTGGAACGAAACCGACGGACCCGCAAAGAGAATCGGCCGCATCAGAGTCGACTCCAGCGGGAACTTGGCGGTCAGCAGCAGCGGGATCTCGAAGTAGCTGGACGACAGCCTCACGTCGGAATCCCGGTCGACGATGGTCCTCTCGGAGTACAGGGCTTCGAGCTGAACCCCGACCACGCTCGTGAACGTCAACCCCCCGAAGATCCCTCCGATGAAGCCCGTCTTGTGCCCGATCGAGGGCGCGATGCTGTCCGGACTCCAGGAGGTATCGTAACTGTCGATCCCACCCTTCAAACCGATTACGGCATTCTGCGCGGAGGCCGTGTCCGGCATCGCGAACATCGCGAGCGTCAGTCCGATTGCCCCCACACCCATCCATCCCCTCGCACTCATCGGAGCCTCCCTTCCGCGGCCGGCCGAGCCGCGATTCTCGTGAACGAGTCCCTCCCGGACTCTGCCCCATAGAACACCTGTGTTCAGTGGATCGTTTGGCGGAAGTGAGGCGATCTCGACGGACGGCTGGCAGCGATCGGAAACGCCAGTGTCTTCCCGGGAAGGAGAGGAGGGCCGGTCTCTCAGTGCTCGCGTTTCGTCTTCGTTCCGGTCCTGGTCGGTGCCGCGGTTCGCTTGGGGGTTGACGTGGCCCTCGGCGACGCCGGTGTCGCCCGTCGCGGAGCCGCCCGTGTCGGAACCGGGACGGCTCTGCGGGGCGGCGCTTCCATGGCCCGGGAGCCGCTCCTCGCGGGCCTCGAAGACCCACGGGAGACCGACGGCCGCTCTACCGGCTCGACGGTACCTCCGCGTTGACCCGGTTTGGTGGGAAGTGCCTGGGACCGTTGGGGACGCGACTGGGCCGGAGCCGCTTCGACGGTTCGGACCCAGCGGCTTCGATCCAACGCCTCTCTCCGCACCGGGTCGATGAACGCTCTCGACTCGGCGTCGACCTCGGGCGCCGTCGGCCCCGTGCCTGCGGGGACGCGCGGTCCGTAGTCAGGGAAAGGCCGTCCTCGGGCGCCGGGGTACATCTCCCCCGGACGCCAACCGTTCGCGGAACCGAAGGGAGAATCGAGTGCTCCGAGTCCGTACATGACGGAATAGGGGGAAGGCTGTCTCCCTCTGATGAATCCACTGTCCACCCAGCCAAAGGATGACCAGACGAACGGGTCGAGGCACGACAACCCGAAAGACCCGAAGCCCAGGTATCCGCGCGGGCCGAAGTGCCACAGGTCCCACGCGTAGCGGAACCGATACGAGGGGTACGCCATCCAGTCGCCGACGCCGAAGTCCCATGCCGAGTAAGGATACGGAACCCAATTCAAGGGGTAGGCCGTCCAGCCCCAACCGCCGGCGCCGTACCCCATGCGGCACCTGAAGTACGCCTGCCAGTCCGGCCGACGGATGGGTCGCCACGCCCACCGGTCGTCCAGGCTCGACCCCAACACGTTCCCGTCGAACCAGCCGTCCGGCCCGAACGCGTCACCGGGCGTGACCGTTGCCGGGTTCTCCGGGTTCGCCTCGCTGACATCCTGCGAAGCAGCCGGGGCGGGCGTCACAAGGAGGAAGGTCAGGCCGATCGCGGAAGCCGCGATCGCCATGGTGCCTCGTCCCTCGAACATGAGTCCTCCTCCCGCCGCGCGTGCTCCGAAGATCCGATCCGGACCGCCGGTTTTCCATCCGTAGTATACGCGAAACGACCGATCGTTTCACTTCATGAATCCGGCGCCGCTCGGACACTCTTCACGGTCCCGTGGATGGACCACCACTCGCGAGCACGATCGGTGCTCCAGGCACTTGCAGCGGAAACCTCCCTCAGTGCGTCGGCCAGCTGCCCTGCTGTCTGCGGCCGCTCGTCGGGGTCCTTCGACAGGCAAGCCAGGATCAGGTCGTCCAGCTCTGCGGAAATCGGAAGCTCGGTCCGGGCGGAGGGTGGGGTCGGATCGGTCCGTACGTGATGCATCAGGAGCGCCACTGCCGAGTCAGCGGTGAAGACCGGCTGCCCGGTCAGCAGCCAGTAGGCGACGCAGGCCGCCGAGTAGATATCGCAACGTCCGTCCAGCTCCTGCCCGAGCGCTTGTTCGGGCGCCATGAATGCGGGAGTGCCCTGGACCGTTCCGTCGACCGTCAGGGCCGCCGTGTCGGCGCCTTCCTCGAGGTCCTTCACGATTCCAAAGTCCAATACCTTGACGAAGTCGGCGTCGTCCCCGTAGCGGCATACGAAGATGTTGGCGGGCTTGATGTCACGGTGAACCAGGCCGCGAGCGTGGGCTTCGGAGAGCGAGTGACACACCTGTGTCAACAGGTGGATCGCGCGCCCGTCGGACATCGCCCCGAACCGCTGGACCATCAGCTGACAGTCCAGGCCCTCCAGCAGCTCCATCGCGATGTAGAACGTGCCGTGGTCCGTCACCCCGAAATCGAACAGCTCCACCGTATGGGGGGAGCGCAGGCTCGCCACGGCCTTCGCCTCGCGTTTGAATCGCCGGACGAGGTCGGTCTGGCGGGTGTCGAGACTCGGATCGAGAGCGGCCGAGCGGATCAGCTTGATCGCCGCCGGGCGGGCGAGCAGACGGTGCCGCGCTCGCCACACCTCTCCCATGCCACCCTGTCCGATGCGTCCCTCGAGTTCGTAGCTGCCAAGGCTCCGTGCCACCTGCTGGGCACTCCACACCATGTGACTGAGCAGGAGTCCGAGCATCGACGAGGCCAGCACGAACACGTAGTTGCTCGCGAATACGATCAGCGAATCCGACGTCAGCCACGCCGCACGAGCCGCCGGCGAGACCAGGGCGCCGATCCCCATCACGAGCGGAAATGAGAGGCCGATCCCCACGAACGTCGCGAGGGAACGCCTCCAGCTGGCGGGAACCAGAGCGGCCCAGACGAGGGCCACGATCGAGATTCCATGCATGTAGGGACTCTCGATGCCGCCGAGGTGGATCGCCATGAGCGCGATCGCCAGGGCCGCGGCCATGTACGTGAGGCTCTGCCAGCGGAAGAGTCTCGGGAGGTCCGAGGATCCACGGGCCGCCGAACGATAGACGGCCACGAACATGAACTCGACCGCGGCGCGGTAGGCGAGGAACAGGCCGAACGGGGCTCCGGGAAACGCCACGAAGCACATCCACGCATCGAGCAGCGCGAAGCTCGGCCAGATCCAGAGCCCCACCCGCATCGCGCGCAGGACGACCTTTCGGTCGCTCGCGGCGCCCAGCCCGGTGAGGGTTCGAGGTACGATTTGGGTGGGCGCAGTCACTCGCCGCTCCGGTTCGCGGGTCGGTCTCGGGAGAGGGTCTCGCTCGGCAAGGAGCGCTCGATCTACGAAGAACGAATCGGCGCTCGCAGTCAACCTGTCGCGCTACGGTCCGGGCAGGTACTCCAGCACGTCGACGAGCCGCAGGGCCGGATCGGCCGAGATCAACTCCCGGAGGATGGGCGCGTGTCCCGCCCCGATGATCACCAGGACGCGATCCCCCGGCCCGGCGAGACGCTGGATGTTGGTGAAGATGTAAATGTTCCGCTCGTACCACCGGGAGAGCAGGTTCGCGCCCACGTAGCTGTCTCCCGAACCGACCCTCGCGAATCTCAGGTACAGGGCGTGGCTCCGGGCCAGCGAGTCGGGCTCGTTGTCCAGCCGGAGAATCTCGCCGACGGTGAGCTCGCGCTGCGTGCGTTCCTTCTCCTCCGTCATTCGGGCCCGCTCCTCCTCGACGAATTCGACGAAGGCCGGGTCGTGGTCCTGCGCGTAGCTCATCAGCTCGCCGAACGGGAAATCCCCGGGATAGTCGATCGGCTGAACTCCGGATAGCCCGGACATCGCCGCCAGTCGGAAGCCCAGCTGCTCGGTCTCGTTGCGGGAGAGCGTGTGACGATCCGCCAGGTAGGCCTGGAACAGGCTGTCGAAACGGCCCGAGGAAGCGGGCCGTTGCTCGACGGCGATCTTCGTGGGCCGAAAGCGGGCCAGCTCCTCGACCACCTCGAGGATCTCCGCCTGTTTGTCGGGCGAGAGCACGTCGGCGACCTCGGACTTCACCACATCGAGCCCGGGATTGCTGAAATGGTAGACGCCGAGGACCATCACCTCGCCCGGTGCGCGGGCGTCCTCCATCTGAGCCGGAAGCCACGACGGAGAGAACAGCCCGATCGACAGGACCGTCGCCGCCGTGCGCAGGATCGCTGACTTCGAAGCCATCGCCTGGACCTTTCCTTTCCGTTCTCGAATCCCGGAGCCGGGAATCCGTACGGACCGGCGACCCCCGTGTTTCAGGTCGAGGCATGAGTGAGCACCCTGTCTGCGTCCGGCACGTGATTGTGGCTCGTCCCCCGTCGACCCACTACTGTGGGGCGTGGCGTCTACGACGGATCACCCGATTCGAGGAACACGATGCGCCTGACCATTCGACTTTCCGCCGCCGCGATGGCCCTCCCTGGCCTCCTCTTCGCGGCGAATCTCCCGGCCCAGGACCGAAGCCTCGAGCACGCCTATCACGACAACGCGGCCCTGTCTTCCGCCCTCGGCGAGCTCCAGAGCCGGCACGGCAACCGGGTGCGAGTGTTCGAAGTCGCCCGATCGCCGGGCGGTGAGAAGATCGAGGCCATCCGGATTGGCGCGGGCGAGAACGTGGACGATCGGCCGGCACTCCTGGTGGTGGCCGGGGCGTACGGGCCTCATCTGATCGGAACCGAGGTCGCCCTGCACTCGGCGCAGGAGCTCGCCGCCTCGTATGGCAGCGACTCCACGGTGACGGCCCTCCTGGACCGCTTCACGATCTACATGATCCCGCGCGCCAACCCGGACGCCGCCGGCGCCTTCTTCGAGACGCCCCGCCGCGAGCGGGTACGGAACGAGGAGCCGTACGACGACGATCGCGACACCGAAGTCGACGAGGATGGCCCCGAGGACCTCGATGGCAACGGCCTCATCACGATGATGAGGGTGCTCGATCCCACCGGTGAGTGGATGCCCGATCCGGAGGACCCCGAGCTGCTCCGAAAGGCCGACGCGGCGAAGGGAGAATCCGGGGTGTACCGGCTGTTCACCGAGGGCGTCGACAACGATGGCGACAAACGCTGGAACGAGGACCCGCCGGGCGGAACGGACGTGAACCGGAATCTTCCGTACGGCTACGACTTCTTCACCGAGGCGGCGGGCCTGCACCCGGTCTCCGCCCCGGAAGCGAGAGCCATCGCCCGGTTCTACCTCGATCACCCGAACGTCGCGGTCGTGTACGCGCTGGGGCCCCAGGACAATCTGCTCGAGGCTTGGAAGCACGAGCGGCGTTCGCGGGCCGGGAGCGACGATGGGGGCGGGGCGGACGGCCCGAGCTGGCGGCGAAACCGGCAGCCGCTCACCAGCATCCTCGAGGCCGACGAGCCGTATTTCGGTGAAGTGGCCGAGCGGTTTCAGGCGATGACCGGACTCAGGTCGGGACCGGCTTCGGCAGCTTCGTCCGGGGATGTTCTCTCCTCGGCCTACTACGACATGGGCCGGTGGGCTTTCGGCTCCCGCGTGTGGTGGGTCCCGGCGGATGCCTCCGACGACGGTGAAGCCGGTGAGGAGACGGAGGAGACGGAGGAGACGGCACGGCGCTCACGGGGCGCGCCCGAGGGCGAAGAGGACCCGTTGGAGGACGAACGTCGGGCCCTCCGCTGGCTGGAGGAGAACGCACCGGGGAGCTTCGTCGCGTGGACCGAGGTCCGGCACCCGGACTTCCCCGATCGGACGGTCGAAGTGGGCGGCTTCGCGCCCTTCGCGCGCCTGAACCCGCCGGCGTCCGAGATCGACTCCGTTCTGGCGCGGCAGCAGAGGTTCATCGTGGCGCTGGCGAACATGCTCCCTTCCGTCGCCCTCCGGAACGTCGAGGTGGTCGAGCTGTCGTCCGGCGTATACCGGATCGAGGCTCAGCTGGTGAACGAAGGCTACTTCCCCACCCTCTCCACACTCGGCGAGCGTGCCCGGTGGCCGCGGCGCGTTCGGGTCGAGGTCGTCACGAACGGGCAGGAGATCGTGGCCGGCGATGCCGTGCGACTCGTAGGTCCCGTCCCCGGAAACGGAGGCCACGAGAAGCTCCACTGGGTCGTGACCGGCGATCCGGGCTCCCGGATCACGCTGCAGGCGTCGAGTCCGGTGGCGGGCGAAGCCAGCGAGACGGTGACTCTCCGATGACTACGGTGAAACGAATGCGCGAAACAAGGACTCGGAAAGACCAGGGTCGGACCACCCTGCGGGTGGCGAACGCCCTCCTGGCGGCCGGCGCGGCCGGGCTGTTTCACCTGGCCTCGCCCGTTCCCGCAGCGGCCCAGGCGGGGGCGCTCGCGGCACTCGGTGCGCCGCCGGATCCGAAGGTGCCCGTCACCTGGGACCGGTACTACGACCATGCGGCGGTGGGAGACATCGGTCGTAGACTCGAGGACGCCTACCCGGATCGCTGCCGACTGAGCTCGATCGGGGACAGCTACGAGGGACGCGAGATCTGGCTGATCACCGTCACGGACTTCGGCGTCGGCGAGGCGGACCGGAAGCCGGCCATGTACATCGACGGCAACATC
>NZ_JBZQEK010000105.1:0-7138 GCF_058719085.1 Candidatus Benthicola sp. | reverse complement strand
GCAGCTCGTCGATGGCTGCCTCCAGGCGCTCCTCGACCTCCCTCCGGGCCGCGTCGTCCGCCATCACGTCCGGCGGCAGCGTCCCGTGCACGGCGAAGGCGCTCTGATCTTCGTTCCACAGGAAGCCGTTGAACAGCCTGTCCGACCGGTGCTCCGTGAGGGCGCGGCGGACGGAGGCATCCGTGGCGCCCTCCGCCTCGATCAGGGGGCGGACGTCGAGGACGCTCTCTCCGTCCACCCGGGCCGAGGAGGCGATCTCGACGCTACCGAGCCACTGGACGTCCCACAGCCCGGCCTCCTCGAAGATGTCCGCGACTGTCGCGAGACCGTGGAGGAGATCGAGGCCCGGCGGCCCCGAATCCTCCCAGAACAGGGTGATGCGGGTGTCCTCCTTCGGGAACGTCTGCTTGTATCGCTCGAAACGCTCCCTCTCCGGACCGAAGCCGGGGAAGAACTGCTCCATCGTGTAGTCGACCGGTACACGGCTGGCGCCGTAACCCGCCGCGCAAGCGAGCAGGATGTTGACGGCCAGGACGCCGTACCGGTGGCGGAGCAGCCAGACGAAGAACCTGCCTCCCGTGAGTCGCATTTCACCCTTCCGGGCGTGGTTTCCAATACGGCGCGCCTTCGATTCCAAGCGCGATCGTTCCGTTTCGAGCCTGCCGGCGGTTCATCAAGCGGGGATCAAGCGTGCACAGACGGGACGGGACCGCAGAGGCCGGGGACTCCGCAGTCGAGCGCGCGTCCGCGGGTGGAGTTGACGGTGGCGCTATTCGGGCCGGATCATACCGCATGCGCATCGACCCTCAGGACGTGGTGACCTGCATCGAGGACGCCGGCGACGGGCCGATGCCCGACGGGGCGCCCACTTCCGTCCCCATCGTCCGAACTTCGCTGTTCGCGTTCCCGACCTTCGCGGACCTGGCGCGGGCCATGGAGTCGGAGAACAGGCACCACGTCTACACGCGGGGCCAGAACCCGACCGTGGAGGCGCTGGAGCGGAAGCTCGCCGCCCTGGAGCGGGGAGAAGCGTGCAAGTGCTTCGGGTCGGGCATGGCGGCGATCAGCGCGGTGATGTTGGGGACGCTATCAGCCGGCGACCACGTCCTCTTCCTGAACCAGACCTACGGGCCCACGCTTCAGCTCGCGGAGCACCTGCGCCGGTTCGGGATCGAGCACGACCTCCTGCTCGACCTGGGCCCGGCCGCCGTCGAGGCCGCGATCCGGCCGGAGACGCGCCTCGTGTGGCTCGAGAGCCCGGGCACCATGACCTTCCGCGTGCTCGACCTCGATGCGGTGACGGCGATCGCGCGCGAGCGTGGGATCACCACCTGCATCGACAACAGCTGGGCGACTCCCCTGTGCCAGAAGCCGCTCACGCTCGGAGTCGACATCGTCGTGCACACCTGCTCCAAGTACCTGGGCGGACACAGCGACCTGATCGCCGGCGCCGTGATCTCCGATGCCGCGCGAATGGAAGAGATCTTCTACCGCGCCTTTCTCCTGAACGGCGGCATCCTCTCGCCGGCGGATGCGTGGCTGCTGCTGCGCGGCCTCCGCACCCTGCCGGTCCGGTTGAAGCAGCACGAGGAGGATGCCCTCTGCGTGGCCGCGTTCCTTGACGAGCACCCGGCCGTTCGCCGCGTGCATCACCCGGCGCTTGCGGCGGACTCCGCGCAGCGTGGACTGGTGGAACGTCAGCTGTCCGGATTCACCGGCACGTTCAGCTTCGAGCTCGCCCGTCCCGATTACGAGCACGTGACCCGGGTGATCGACGGCCTGCGGCGCTTCCGGATCGGCGTCAGCTGGGGCGGAGTGGAGAGCCTGGTGATCTCGCCCCAGCGCGGGGACGACGGATCGAAGCTGGAGGCGCGCGGCATCCCGCGCGGGCTCATCCGGCTGTCGGTGGGCCTGGAAGGCGCGGACCTTCTGATCGACGATCTCGACTCGGCCCTGTCGGCCTCCCTTTGAGCGTTCTCCGGGCGCGCGGCGAGCTCACGGTGTGGGAGGCCCTCCTCCCGATCTTCACCATGCTCGCCCTCTTCCTCGCGGGCGTGGCGTTCCTGTCCGTCAGCCCCGAGTTGCTCATCGTCGTGCTGCTCGCCTCGGCCGCGGTCGCCGGACTGGTCGGCGCCCGCCACGGCGTGACCTGGGACGACATCCAACGCTCAACGGGAGAGAAGCTGGCCTCCGTGCTGCCCGCCCTCCTCATCCTGCTCTCGATCGGGATGCTGATCGGGACCTGGGTGCTCTCCGGAACGATCCCTTATCTCGTCTTCTGGGGCGTGGAGCTGGTGAGTCCGCGCCACCTGGTGCTCACTTCGTTCCTGGCGACCGCACTCATGTCGCTGTGCACGGGGACGTCGTGGGGATCGGCAGGGACGATCGGCGTGGCGCTCATGGGGACCGCGGCCGCGCTCGGGGCGCCGCTCGCGCCGACGGCCGGGGCCGTCGTGTCCGGAGCCTACCTCGGCGACAAGATGTCACCGCTCTCCGACTCGACGAACATCTGCGCCATCGGAGCCGGGGCTCCGCTGTACGCCCACATCCGCCACATGCTCTACACGGCCGTGCCGTCGGTCGTCGTGGCGCTCGTCGTCTACTCGCTCGCCGCGCGCCACCTGGCCGTTCCGACGGCCACAGCGCCCGCGGCCGCGGGTCGTATCCAGGCGGACATCCGGAGCGTGTACGACCTCAATCCGGTGGTCCTCGTTCCGGCGGTCATCGTCATCTGGAGCATCGTGCGCAAGCTGTCGCCCGCGCTGGCAATCACGCTGTCCTCGCTCGTCGCCGCCGTGATCGGCGTCGCGTTGCAGGGATTCGGAGTACCGGAGGCGATTGGCGCCGCGGTGGGCGGCTTCCAGCTCGACTACGTGGGCGCGGTCGGCGCGAATCCGCCCGAGTTCGGGGCGGCCTTCCAGGCCCTCGTGGTGAGGGGCGGCCTCTACTCGATGTCGAATACCCTCATCGTGGTGATCGCTGCCTTCCTGCTGGCAGGCGCGATGGACGCTTCCGGGTCGCTCGACCTCCTCATTCGGCGGCTGCTGGCCGCCGTTCGCTCCGTCTTCGGACTGATCGCCTCCACGATGGCGGCCGGCGCGACGATGATCGCGCTGACCAGCCACGGCGGGGTCACGGCGCTGGTGATCGGCGAGATGTTCCAGGGTGCCTACGCGGACCGCGGGCTGGCTCCGCAGAACCTGTCGCGATCCCTCGAGGACTCGGTGACGATCACGGAACCGCTGATGCCGTGGACCGTATCGGCGGTGTTCATGGCCACGACGCTCGGGGTGCCGACGCTCAGCTACGCACCGTGGGCGGTGTTCTGTTACGGCGGACCGATCTTCTCGCTCCTGCTCGCGGCGACGTTCCGGCGCACGGGGTTCGGTTTGCGGCTCGCGGATCCCGCCGGCGAGCGCGCGTAGCTCCTTCGGCGCGAGGTAGGACGAGAGACGCCCGGGGGGACCGGGCGCTCTCGTGAACTGGGCCTCCGCCATCGGCGGCCGGTGGAAGAAGTGCTACTTCTTCTTCGCCGGCTTCTTCTTGGCGGCCGGCTTCCTGGCGGTCGACTTCTTGGCGGGCTTCTTAGCCGCGGGCTTCTTCGCGGTCGACTTCTTGGCCGTGGTCTTCTTGGCCGCGGCGACCTTCTTCTTTGCCGCGGTCTTCGTCGCAGCCACCTTCTTCTTGGCCGCGGTCACCTTCTTCTTGGCGGCGGTCTTCGTCGCAGCCACCTTCTTCCTGGCGGCGGCCACCTTCTTCTTAGCCGCCGGCTTCTTGGCCGTCACCTTCTTCTTCGCCGCAGGCTTCTTCTTGGCGGCCGGCTTCTTCTTCGCTGCGGGCTTCTTGGCGGCCGGTTTCCTGGCGGCCGGCTTCTTCTTCGCCGCAGGCTTCTTCTTCGCAGCAGGCTTCTTCGCGGGCATGTTCGTCTCCTGGGAAAGAGTGCCCACAGGCGAATACGCAGCCTCCGAAGAACAACGATGTATCAACGCGACGTTTTTACAAGGGGTAGCGGTCTGCAGGCCTTTCGATCGGCCACCGCCTGGCCGCGGTCGGCCCGTCCCGTCGGGGTCGCGTCAGTCCGGAACGGAAACCTCCCACAGGTCGTACGCCTCGCCTTCGGCGCGTGCGGCGAAGGCGATCACCCTTCCGTCCGCGGACCATGAGGGCTCCGTGACCCTGGCGAAGCCGGTTGCGAGCCGGGCCGCCTCCCGTCCTTCCAGATCGATGATGCGAAGAGATCGATCGCCGGAGGCATCGATGCTCGCGACCACCAGTCGGGTCCCGTCGTACGACCATTCAGGACAGAAATCGTGCCCGGGCCGGTTCGTGATGCGATCCGATTCCCCGGTGTTCAGGTCCAGGACGTAGATCTCGTCGTCTTCGCCGTCCGTGTCCCGCCTCGAGAAGAAGGCGAGGCGAGTGCCGTCCGGGGACCAGCGCGGCCACACGCTGCGGTGCGGTCCGCTCGTCACCTGCCGGACGGTGCCGTCGACCACGGAGACGACGAGCAGCTGCGGTGTACCATCCACCGGGTCGTTGTACGCGATCCAGCCTCCGTCCGGGGACCAGTCAGGGAGCGGTTCGCTGCCAGCCACGTCGACCAGCTTTGACACGGTTCTCTGAAAGACGTCGAGGACGTACAGGCCCGGGCCTTCCTCGCGCTCGCTGTAGAACACGAGACGACGTCCGTCCGGGCTCCAGGCGGGGAAGCGGTCCGTCCCTGGATTCTCGGTGAGCCGGGCTGACTCTCCCATGTGGGGATCGAGAAGGTACAGGTTCCAGTCGCCGTCGCGATCAGAAGCGAAGGCCAGCGCCCCCGCCACCGGCGACCAGGCCGGAGTGCGGTCCTGGTCCGGATCGTCGGTCAGGCGAACCGGGTCGGGGGCCGCCTGGATTGCATGCGAGGCCTGGGCGCGGGCCTCTCCGCGTACGGCGAGTATACACAGCGCTCCGATGCACGCTCCCGCGACGCATCGAGCTCCATGCCGTACTGGTGGGCTGAGCGATCTCAAGGCGACCCGACCACCCTGGCCGTATGGGCGACCCCGTCCGGCCGGTGGCCGGCGGGCAGGTATCCGACCACACTGCCCGAGTCGAGGTCGATGACGGCGACGCGATCTTCCAGGCTAAGGGCCTGGAAGGCGTACTTCCCGTCGGCCGAGAACGTCACGCTCTGAGGGCCGGCACCGGGGAAGGACAGACGCCCCTTCTCGGTGCGGCTCACGACGTCGACGATGCGAAGCTCGTTCCCCTCGAGGTCCGGAAGGAGCACGGTCTCTCCGTCCTCGCTGAACACGACCCGGTACGGCCAGCCGAAGCCCTCGAGCACCTGCACGATTTCGCCGCTCTCCGTATCGATCGCCGAGACCACGCCGAGGTCGTTGCTTCCGACCCACACCTCGGCTCCATCCGGGGTGACGCCGAGAGCCTCGGGCGTCACCGGCACCTCGAACTTCCGCACCGAAGCGCCCCGGGCCACCTCGATCTCCGTCACCGTCCCATCCCGGATGTCGCTCGTGTAGATGAGGTCCGCGCTGCCGGGGATCGCCAGCATGTGCGAGACGTCTCCCTCGGTGGGCAGCTCCGCCTCGATCTCGCCGGTCGCGACGTTCACCAGGAGCACGTGCCGGCTGGCCTCCGTTGTCACGGCGACCCAGTCGTCGTCCGGCATGAAGGCGATCCCGTGGGGTCGTCGATGCTCGCCGAGGTCGATCGTTCGCGTCACCGACAGCGCGGGCACGTCGATCACCGCGAGCGTATTGCCGCCGGTTCGCCCGCCGTACACCGTGACCACCGCCGTCGAACCGTCGTCGGAAACCACCACTTCGTGAGGACCTTCGCCGGTCGGCAGCGTTTCCAGAACCTCGCCCGAGGCGACGTCGACGATGCTCGCGGAGGCTGCTCCCTTGTTTACTACCACCAGGGTGCCGCCCACCTCGGGGGCCTGGGCGAGGGCGCCGGCCGGAAGCAGGGTCGCACCGGCCAATACGGCGGCGACCGTCAGGAAGGTCGGAATACGGAGCATGGGCTCACCTCGGGATCGGGTCGTGCGGTCGTTCGGACAGGACCGCATACACCGCGGGTTCCCGGATGAGCCGGAGGTACTACTCCTCCCGCAAAGCCTGCATCGGAGTGACCCGGGTCGCGCGGCGCGCCGGCAGGTAACCGGCCATCAAAGCGACCACCGCCATGCAGACCGTCACGGCGGCGAAGATCGCCGGGTCGGTGACGCTCACGCCGAACAGCAGGCTGCGAAGCAGTTGGCTCATCCACAGGGCCCCGAGCAAGCCGGTCAGCAGACCGATCCCGGCCAGTGCGGCCCCCTGCAGAAGCACCCTGCGGCGAACCGCTCCCACCGTGGCGCCGAGCGCCATCCGGATTCCGAACTCCCGGGTTCGCTGGCTCACCGAATAGGACAGCACCCCGTACACGCCGATCGCGGCGAGCAGCAGGGCCACGCCGCTGAAGATCCCCATCAGGGTGAGTGCGAAGCGCTCCGTCTCCATGTGCCGGCCCAGTACCTGCTCCATCGTCCGGGCCCGGTAGATCACCAGCTGCGGGTCGATGGCGTCCAGCTCGCGCCGGATCTGCGGCAGGAGTTCCAACCCCGAGGCGGTCTTCACGGCCTGGATCAGCGCCCAGTTCCGGTCGTCGCCGAACTCGGCGTGCGGGATGTAGATCTTCGATCTCCGGCTGCCCCGGGCATCGAAGGCCACGTCCGGGACGACGCCCACAACGGTCCGAACCGTGTCGGCCGAGTAGAACTGGCGCCCCACCGCCTCCTGGCCGGGGAAGGCGATCCCGCCGCCGTCTCGCTGATGATCATCACGGGCGGGCCGTCCTCGTCATCGCCCTCGTCGAACGTGCGCCCGGCCAGCAGGGGGATTCCCATCGTCTCGAAGTAGTCGCCCTCGATGATCCGCATCTGGGCGCCCTCCCAGTCCTGGGCCCCGTTCGCCGTCTCGTAGCGGAAGCCCCAGTCGTGATACGGGCCGGCGGCGGGCAGCCACGAGGTGGCGGCCACCTTCTCGACACCCGGAATCGACCGGAGACGCTCGTGCAGCTCCTTGTGGAACTCCACTCTCATGGCAGGATCCTCGTACCGGGCTTCGGGAAGGTGCACCTCGAACGTCACCAG